>DBLF01000005.1:6447-9591 GCA_002297965.1 Candidatus Segatella papionis | reverse complement strand
AACAAGGTGGCTTTCCATAAGTTGATGACGGGCAGAACCATCGGAGAGGTGGAGCACACCCTCACCGAGAAAGACCATGCTGTGCTTTATCTGCCTATCTACCGACTCGACTTCAGTATCTATGCCAACAAGTTGGCGGCGCACCAGATTACCCAACTCATCCATGCCGCCCACGAGGTAAAGGTGGATAGTTGTAGCTTCCGCTCACCTAACATCGTGCTGATTATCGGAGAGAGCTTCGGCAGACACCACTCCCAACAGTATGGTTACTTCATGGAGACTACTCCTAAACAGGTGGCATTGGAGAAATCGAGGAAACTCACCAAATTTACCGACGTAGTAACCTGCTGGAACCTGACCAGTTTTGTATTCAAGAACATGCTCTCTACCCACGTAGTAGGCGAGAAGGGCGAATGGTGCGATTATCCACTCTTCCCTGAAATATTCCGCAAGGCAGGCTACAACGTCACCTTTATCACCAACGAATTTTTGCCACAGGCAAAGGAGGCGGTGTATGACTTCAGCGGCGGTTTCTTCCTCAACAACCCAGAGTTGAGCAAACTCCAGTTCGACCACCGCAACACCCAGTTGCACGACCTCGACGACGGACTCCTCACCGACTACGACGACAGCTTGAAGCAATATCAGAAGGAACACAACCTCACCATCTTCCACCTGATGGGACAGCACGTGAACTACAAACAGCGCTACCGCCACAACCAAGCCCACTTCTGGGCAAGCAGTTACGAGGACAAGCGCCCAGAACTGAGTGATGCCCAGCGCAAGATGCTGAGCCATTACGACAACGCCACCCTCTACAACGACTCCATCGTGGCACAAATCGTAAAGCGATTCCAAAAGCAGAACGCCATCGTCATCTACGTACCCGACCATGGCGAGGAATGCTATGAGGAAAACCGAGGCTTCATCTGCCGCAACCATTCCGCCGACATCGACTGGCCGTTGGCACACTATGAGTTTGAGATACCATTTTGGATATATTGTTCGCCAAAGTACATCAAGACCCACCGCGACATCTATCGCCAGATACGCAAGGCAAAGGACAAGCGATACATGACCGATGCCCTGCCACACCTCTTATTATATCTGGCAGGTATCGAGACACCTACTTATCATGAGGAGTATAACATCCTGAGTCCGAAGTACAACGAGATGCGACCTCGCATCCTCAAGAACTCTGCCGACTACGACAAGCTCCGCGATGCCCACAATGCTAAGATTGCCAAGGAGAAAGAGGCAGAGGAGGCTAAGGAAAAGGCGCAAAAGAAGACTAAGAAGAAAAAGAAACAATAACTTCTGGTAATATTTCCAGTAATACATCAAACAGAACAAATAACATAACGAAAGGAGAAAGTGATTATGAACCAACCAACATTATCCCGACAGGCATGCAATGCGCTCAGAGGACTCGCCATCATCGGCATCTTCCTGCACAACTACTGCCACTGGCTCGGACCTATCGTCAAGGAGAACGAATACCAGTACTTCCAGCACAACGTAGATTGGCTGACACAGGTGATGCTCAATCCAGACCTCAACCTGCCCATCCATCTGCTCTCGTTCTTCGGACACTACGGAGTGCCCGTGTTCCTCTTTCTGAGCGCCTACGGACTGGTGATGAAATACGAGGCGAAGCCTCATCTCTCCACCGAGCAGGAAGCACAGATGTACAACATCTCCGGCAAGAAGCAAGCCAACTTCTTCCACTTCAACTGGCGGGAGCCGCTGCGTTTCGTCCGCTACCATTACCTGAAGCTCTTCAAGATGATGATAGTGGGATTCGTGGCTTTCACCATGATAGACTACCTCACGCCGGGACCTCGTGGCTACTCGGTGCTTGCCACGGTTTCGATGTTGGGTATGTTTAACAACGTATTGCCCAATCCCGACGACATCATCTGGCCTGGTCCTTACTGGTTCTTCGGCTTGATGTTGCAGCTCTACATCGTGTATCGTCTCTTTCTCTATCGCCGCCACTGGGGATGGACGGTAGGACTGATGGCGATTTGCATCGGCATCCAGCTCATCTTGGGCTTCGACAACCCCGAGGGCGAGGCGATGAACCGCTATCGCTACAACTTCATGGGCGGCATGTTGCCATTCGGCTTGGGCATTCTCTACGCCCGCTATGGCGAGAAGATACTGATGACGTTCCATTCGCCCATCACCAACCTCTTCGGTTGCATCTTCTGCCTCTCGCTCATCTATAGCCTCAGCGACAGCATGATAGGTTGGACCTTCGTGCCTTTCTTCATCTGCCTCCTGAGCGTATTGGTGGCAGAACTGCTACAAGACGTCAACTGGCTGTCAGGCACTTACAAGGCACTAGAGTGGATGGGCAGCATCTCAGCCGCCCTCTTCGTATGTCACCCGATTACCCGCAAGATATTCATTCCTATCAGCCGCCACGGAGACATCTACGCCGGGCTGCTGCTCTACATCGTGTCGAGCATCTGCCTAGCCTGGTTGTTCTCGCAGCTGATGAAGAAGATTCCGAACCCGAAGTTTTAGAAGTGAAGAACGAAGAGTGAAGAATGAAGAATTCAAATGCCATTGAAGCTTCAATCTTCGTTTCTTTACCACATGAGAATATTAATAACAAGAAGGACAAGAGAATTCTTCACTCTTCGTTCTTCACTCTTCACTTACAAAATGAATTGGAAGATAAAAGATATAGAATTGGCGAACATCAGTAGATTTCGCGGTGAGTTGATGGGAGCGGCGATGCTCTTCATCATCCTCTTCCATGTGGCATTGCCTAGGGAAGACATGTTCTATGGATTGCGCCGCATGGGCAATGTGGGAGTGGACATGTTTCTCTTTCTCAGTGGAATCGGTTTGTGGTTTTCTTGGACGAAGAATCCTTCGGCCAAGCATTTCTTTATCCGTCGATACCTGCGTATCTATCCTACGTGGCTCATCATCGCCTGTCTCTTCTATATTCCTCGTTTCCATGGTGGAAGTACCTGGAACTGGATCTACCTCTTTGGCGAGATTACCATCAACTGGGGCTTCTGGCTACACGATGAGCTCAATTTCTGGTACATCCCAGCCACGATGATGCTCTACCTCTTCGCCCCTGCCTACATGGAACTCATCAAGCGACACCCCATCTACCGCTGG
>DBLF01000005.1:0-6381 GCA_002297965.1 Candidatus Segatella papionis | reverse complement strand
ATCCACCATGCCGTGGGACACCTGGAGATATTCTGGAGCCGAGTGCCCATCTTCTTCATCGGCATCAACATGGGCGAGATGGTTCGACAAAAACAGACCCTGGACGGAGCCAGCATCTGGATGATTTGGATTATGTTCCTGATGACGCTCCTGGCGAGCATCTTCCTGGAACAGGTGAAGCACGGCCATTTCCCGCTCTTCCTGGAGCGTATGCTCTACATCCCGCTCACCATCACCAGCATCCTGCTCTTGAACCGTATCTTCCGCCGCACGCCGAAGTGGTTCAACCGCTGCTTTATGTTCGTGGGAGCGTTGAGTCTGGAATGTTACCTGATACACATCCACTTCGTGCTCGACTACATCGAGCGAGAGCATTGGGGATATTGGCCTACATTCTTGGCTTGCATCGCCATCACCCTACCCGTGTCATGGCTCCTAAGCAAGCTAGCCAACTGGATTTCCAAGGAATTATCTAAAATCATCAAGTAAGATAACAATATCAAGTAAGATAACAATATCAAGCAAGACAAACAATATCAAGCAAGAACATAAAATATGAAGTAAAAATACAATATGAACGAGAACAAGAATAAGACTAAAGATAGCCAAGGCTTCGCCGCCTTGATGCGACTGATACGCCCCAAGCAATGGATCAAGAACGGATTCGTATTCGTACCCTTGTTCTTTGGCGGTGCCTTGTTTCATGCGGATGCCTTGATAGCAGGCATCATCACCTTCTTCGCCTACAGTTTCGCCGCATCTAGCATCTATTGCTTCAACGACATCTTTGACGTGGAGGCCGACCGCCGCCACCCCGTGAAGTGCCATCGCCCGATAGCATCGGGAGCCGTCAGCGTGAAGCAAGCCTATGGGCTGATGTTCTTGATGCTCATCCTCTCGATGGGCATCTGCAGCTTGAGCGGATTGTGGGAGACGATGGGCATCATCTGTTTCTACTGGCTATTGAACCTCTGCTACTGTGCCAAGCTCAAGCAATACGCCATCATCGACGTGTGTATCGTGGCTTTCGGCTTCGTGCTCCGCCTGTTGGCTGGCGGTGTGGCTACGCACATCATGCTGAGCAAGTGGATAGTGCTGATGACCTTCCTCATCACCCTCTTCATGAGCTTCGCCAAGCGACGCGACGACGTGGTGCGCATGGAGAAGACGGGCGAAGCGCCACGCAAGAACACCATCCGATACAACCTCACCTTCATCAACCAGGCGATTACCATCACCGCCTCGGTCACGCTGGTTTGCTACATCATGTACACCGTGAGTCCCGAGGTCATCGAGAATTTCCATACCGACTATCTCTATCTTACCAGTGTGTTCGTGCTGGTGGGATTGTTGCGCTACATCCAGATAGCCGTGGTTGACCAACAGAGCGGCGACCCCACAAAGATTATCCTGCGCGACCACATCACCCAGTTTATCGTCGTAGCGTGGCTGCTCTCGTTCCTATTCCTTATATATATTGTATAACTTATCCTATAAAAAGTATAATATATTTAAAGTATAGTATAATATTTCATAGAATGCATTATCATAACAGGTAGTATCATTCAAAAAAAACTCTATCGTATTATATGAAGAAAAAGCTTTACTGTTTCGATTTCGACGGCACGCTGACCACAAGCGACACCTTGCTCGAATTCATCAAATACGCCAAGGGCGCAAGCCGCCTCTATATGGTGTTTCTGATGTACAGTCCTCTCTTGGTGCTGATGAAACTGCACCTCTACCCCAATTGGAAGGCGAAGCAACGCATCTTCGCCCACCTCTTCGCCGGCATGCGCATCGAGAAGTTCGACAAGCTCTGCCAAGGCTTCGCCGAGGAGAAGCAGCACTTGCTCCGTCCACAAGGCATCAAGCTCGTGCACGAGGCTTTGGCCGCTGGTTCACAGGTCTTCATCGTGAGCGCCAGCATCGACAACTGGGTGCGACCTTTCTTCCACGTCCGCGGACTAGACGGCATCCAAGTCTTAGGCACCCAGATAGAGGTGGAGGATGGCAAACTTACGGGCAGATTCAAGACCCGCAACTGCTATGGGAAGGAAAAAGTGAATCGCATCATAGAGGCACTCTCTGCCACGCAAGCCTTCCAACGACAAGAATACGACATCGAGGCATTCGGTGACAGCCGTGGTGATAAGGAGCTACTCGCCTTTGCCGACAAGGGGCATTACAAGCCATTCAGAACATAGCTAGGGCTGACTCCGAATCCGGCTTGGGCTGATTCCAAATTTTGCTTGGGCTGATTCCATATTTTGCCTCGCCAGGGCACAATATTGCCCTCGCCTAGGCAATTTATTGCCCTGCCTAGGAAAAATTATCGAAGAGACGAAAGCGACATCCATTCATCTGCTAGCTAGCTGATTTCTATCCCTCAAGAGGGAGGAGATTCATCGTAGCAACACAAAACACGAAAAGTACTTCACACTACACCAAATTTTCGCAACAAACTATTATACAATAAGTTACGATGGTGTAGTGTCAGCAAGCACACTGCACCCACACTACACCACACTACACAACTCACCCCAAAAGGTGTAATGGGGTGTAGTGTGGGTGAAGTGTCACGCCTCACACTACACCGCCATACTTTTCTAATAATCAGCAGTTTACACAGAAATGGTGTAGTGTGTAGTAGAATTTGTAAATCCGTGCGCTACGACATAAGAACTGTCGGCACACGACACAGACGCCATCGACCATACGACGCAACTGCCATCGGCTACCCAAGCACAGATTCAGCACTTACTTCTGTCATATTCACCCCAAAATACACAGCTGTGCCCCCCACAACTACCACAAATTGGTTCAAATTGGTTCAAAAAACGAAATTCTTGGCTAAAAGTTTCTCCAATTCAATTTTTATTATTATCTTTGTCCCGATTAAAGCAAAACTTTTGATTAAGGACATTCCTAGAATAAATATTACGATTTATGACAAACAACTATAGGGGAAATAACCTCGTAAGGAGATTGGTTATCATAACCGACTTCGCCATTCTAAACATCCTCCTGCTTGCCTATACAAAATATGGAGCACAGTTGGTACCTGAATACTTTGATACTGCGACGAAAATCTCATTTTTCGTTGCCAACTCAGCGTTGTTTCTTAGCGAGTATTTCTATTCCACTATCATTCATGTGCGTAGAATAGGTTTCCCCAAAGTGTTGAGGCGCACTTTCTGCCTGGCAGCATCCACTACCTTCTGGTTTTTTGTCTTCATCAGGCTACTCAGCCACGGCGGCAAGATGTTCTCCTTCGGCATCATCTTCGGTTTGTCATTCTATCTCATCCTGATTGCCACCAGACTCCTCGAACTGCAACTCTTGGGTTATTTCCGCTCGAAAGGTCTCAACAGCCGTTCTGTGTTTTTCATAGGAAACGACCCTGCCATCGTAGAAATGTATCATGCGATGACGGAAGACTCATCGGCAGGATATATCGTGAAAGGATATTATGCCGACGAAGACATCGCCAAGGCACCTCATGGACTGAAACGACTGGGCGACATCAAGCAACTCAACGAGGTGATGACCTCGACGCTCAACAATACCATCAATGGCATCCCTGTGCAGATAGACGACTGTTTCTGCTGTCTCTCGCACAACGACTCAGAAGAAATCGTGAATATCATGCGCTTCTGCGACAAGAATGTGATTCACTTCTACTATCTGCCCCGCGTCTTCGGCGAATATAAGTTGCATCTAGACGCTCACGACTTCATGGGCAAGACGGTATATTCCAATCACTTGGAGCCTTTGGCGAACGCCTCCAACAGAGCTGTGAAACGAGCCTTCGACGTAGTGGTGAGCAGCATCGCCTGTCTCTGCATGCTACCTTTCATCCCTATCATCGCTCTCATCATCAAGATTCAAAGCCCGGGACCAATCTTCTTCCGACAGGCAAGAACAGGACTGAACGGCGAGACCTTCCAATGTCTGAAATTCCGCTCGATGCACGTCAACAAGGACGCCGACATGGCGCAAGCCACCAAGAACGACCCTAGAAAGTTTGCCTTCGGCAACTTTATGAGAAAGACAAACATCGACGAGTTCCCACAGTTCATCAATGTGCTGAAGGGAGACATGAGCATCGTGGGTCCTCGCCCACACATGCTGCACCACACCGAGGTGTATGGCTCGCTCATCGACAAATACATGGTACGCCACTTCTCCAAACCAGGCATTACGGGCTGGGCACAAGTAACGGGCTACCGCGGTGAGACCAAGGAACTCTGGCAGATGGAGGAGCGCATACGCCGAGACATCTGGTATATCGAGAACTGGTCGTTCTGGCTCGACATCAGAATCATCTTCCTGACAGCCAAGAGCATCATCTTCCCAGACAAGAACGCATATTAAAATAAAGTATGGCTTATATACCTCTGAGATTGGACGGATTTTAGCATATTCCCCAAGTATATGGGCTAATCGAGAGAAGAAAGGACACGAGACCACTCTTGTCCTTTCTTTTCGTTTAAACAAAAAATCTCAACATCCTACGAAGGGATTCATCATTCCACTAATATAACAAGACTGACTAAGATAACAAGACTGCAAGACAATAAGACTGCAAGACAATAAGATAATCAGAAGACCGCATGAACATCAAGGATAAAATAAAGAATATGGATGCAGACAAGCGAGAGAAGCTGGGCGAAGTGGTAAGATTCGGCATCGTGGGCGGACTTGCCACGGTGCTGCAATACATCATCTATCTGGCTACGATGCCAGCCTTGGCTCACCTCATCCCTCAGCTGGGCGACCATTCGCTCGCCACGGCTGCAAACACCATCGCCTACATCGTGAGCTTCATCTTCAATTTCATAGCCAGCACCCGCTACACCTTCAAGGTGAAGGCGAACGCCAAGCGAGGAGCGGGCTTCACCCTCTCGCATGTGGTGAACTACTCGATGCAAACCCTCTGCCTCAACCTATTCGTGGGTCTGGGACTCGCCAAGCAATGGGCGATGATTCCTACACTCTGCATCTGCATCCCCGTGAACTTCCTGCTAGTAAGGTTCTTCCTGAAAAAGTAAGGCTTTAGAGAAACATCAAAGACGCTTATAAAAAACAGAAATAAATGAAAAAAGTATTCGATATTTTCAAAATCAAGCGAGAGGAGAGATGGACGGCATTGGTGGCCCTCATCGTGTGTTGCGCCCTCAACACCTTGACCATCCTCAAGTATTGCGACTCTTTTTCGCAAATCACCAACAATTACCACAAGCTCTTCGTCAAGACCTTCCATGTGGCAGGTTTCGACCCGCTCACCTATAGTATCGTCTCCAACTGGGACACAGAATACAATGTGTACCGCCACCCTTTGCTGGCTTTCTTCATGTTCATTCCTAACCAAATAAACCAGGCTTTGATGGCACTCACAGGAATGAACTGCGCCCAGTTTGTAGTCGGCATCATCTTGGTATTCTGCGCCTTCTATTCAGTCCTGTTCCTTTACCGCATATTTAGGGAAGTAATTGGGACAGAACGTTTTGATGCCAATTTGCTTTCTGCATTTTATTTCTCGTTTGCCTACGTAATGGTATCGGCGATGGTACCCGACCACTTCATCCTATCGATGATGATACTGCTCAGCACGCTTTACATCACGGGCGTTTGCATCAAGAAAGGCAGAAAACTCACCATCTGGCAAACCATCCTACTCTTTGTCTTTACGGCAGGCGTATCGCTGAACAATGGCTTGAAGACATATCTAGCCGCCCTCTTCACCAATGGTAAGAAGTTCTTCGGCATCAAGTACTTTCTGCTCGGTGTCATCTTGCCTTGCGCCCTCATCTGGGGCTTTGCTCGTTGGGAGTACCGCACCTTCGTCTGGCCTAAGGAAATGGCTCGACACGAGGCAAAGATGAAAAAGAACAAGGAGGCTACCGACAAGATTTACCAGCAATATCGTGACACGACGAAGGTGACAGACTCCACGAAAGTAGAGATTGCCGTGAAGAAAATCTTGAAGGACAAGGCACACGCCAAATACGTGAGCGACCATAAACAGATATGGAACAAGAACACAGGCAAGCCTATCGCCAAGGGAGAATTTATGCGCTGGACCGACAAGACAACCTCCAGGAGCGAGACCTTGGTGGAGAATTTCTTCGGAGAGGCCATTATGCTACACAAGCAGAATCTCCTGGGCGATGTGTTGCGCAACCGTCCGGTCATCGTAAAATACGAATCACCAGCGAATTACTTAGTAGAGGGAGTCGTAGTATTGCTCTTCCTCGGCGGCATCATCGCTGGCAGAAAGCACAAGTTCCTTTGGCTCACCCTCTCGTTCTTCCTTATGGATTTCGCCCTTCACATGGGTTTAGGATTCGGCATCAACGAGGTCTATATCATGACGGC
>DBLF01000034.1 GCA_002297965.1 Candidatus Segatella papionis | reverse complement strand
GCGATGCGCCCATAACTGCTATAAGGAGCCAACAAGGCGGCAAGTGAGCCAACACCAGCCACCAAAGCCACGAGGAAAACCACGAGCACGCCATATCTCAGCCAACTCTTGGCTGGCGAATAGTTGAAGCGACGGCGTTTGCGCTTTTTGTTTCTCAATCCACTGAACCATGAGATGACATCTTGCATCACGCCCAGCGGACAGATGATGGAGCAGTAGATGCGCCCAAGCAACAGGGTGATGACAATCCAAGCGATGACCGCCCCGACATGGAGTGCCAGCACGGCAGGCAAGAACTGAATGGTAGCCATCCAGGAAAGCCAGACATGCAGCGTCCCCGTGAAGTCGAGGAAGAGCAGCGTGATCAACCCGAAGAACAGGATGGCGAGCGTTAATCTTATCTTTCTAAGCATAATCTTGTATAAAGCTATTCTATATTTAATCGTTATAATTCGATAATGTTTGTTTGATGCAGCGGAGTTTTGCTGCTTTCGGTTGCAAAATTATAACTTTTTCTTGAAATAAGCCTTATAAATGTTACGGAAAAAAGTATAAAAAATACCGACTTTACCCCTTGGCTATATCGAACAAGAGGTAAAGTTGGGGTAAACCTGAGGTAAACTTGAGGTAAACTTGGTACGAGGAAAGAGGCTTGCCGGAGTATTGTCTTACTTGATAATCTCATAGACATCCTCGATGCTACGGTTGAACGGACCGTTGTGCTCCAACTTGATGGTACACATAGCAGCGGCAAACTTGCCTGCCTCGGTAGGAGTGGCACCCTGTAATCGCTTGTAGAGATAGCCTGCCGAGTAAGTATCACCACACCCTGTGGCATCTACCACTTCGTGAGGCTTGTAAGCGGGAATCTCATAGAAAGTGTCATCTACATAGACAAGTGAACCCTCGCTGCCCAAGGTAATGATGACCTCGGTCACTCCCCAAGAATGGATGAGCTTGGCAGCCTCGCGAGGTTCCTGTAGTCCTGTGATGGTTTCCATTTCAGTTTCATTCACCTTGAGATAATAAGTGTTTTTGAGTACATCGAGCTTTTCTTTCCAGTCGATGGGATAGACTTTCTCATCTCTCACCTCACGCAGGTAGCCTTGTACGTCGATGGAGACTCTGCCCTTGCTGGCCAAGTAAGCCACCACTTCTGGTGAGAAATCATCGCTCAACAGACTGCCTAGGTGATAAACTTGTGCCTCTACATTTTCCAATTGTTTGATAGTGAAAGGGTCAGCCTTGGCAAGTACACGTTGTTTGCGCTCATTTTGGTTCTCTCCATAGATATTCTCGAAGAATACCGTGTTTCGAGAGGCGTTGAGGGTTACGTCGATACCCGCCTGCAGCATTTTCTCCACAGGTTCCGTCTCGGTTGGATCCATCGCCGTGACGAGCGAGAAGCTTACGTCCTTAGGCAATTGGTTGATGGCATAGGCAAAATAAAAAGAGGTGCCTCCTGCCATATATACAGTGCGATTAGGGGTCACGATTTTATCTTTTGTAATGTGCCCTATACAACAAATATCTTTCATCATTTCTATTTTTTGCGGTGCAAAGGTACAAAAAAACTTTGAGCTAATTTAGGTTTTTGTTTTTAATTTCTACTTTTGGAGTAAATAAAGTGAAGAAAAGAACATATTCTTTTCGCTTAATCAGATTTTTGCAGTACCTTTGCACCCGAATTAGACATTAATAGAACGTTATCAAGAGAAAAGATTAGAATAGAACATCATGTGGTTTGATAATTTAGTCAACGTGCATTCGGCGGTGCAAGGCATCGTCATTCTTTCATTGATTTGTACTTTGGGACTTGCCCTTGGCAAGCTCCACGTCAAAGGTATATCCCTTGGCATCGCTTTCGTATTTTTCGTGGGTATCGTTGCAGGTCACTTTGGGTTGACCATCGACCAGAATATGCTGGAGTTCGCCGAGAGCTTCGGTCTCACGATGTTTGTGTATGTGCTGGGACTCTATGTCGGGCCAAACTTCTTTGGTTCGATGCGCCACGAGGGCATCTCGCTCAACCTTTGGAGCTTGGCTGTCATTGTGGTGGGCACATTGTTTTCGCTAGGCTTGTGTGCCGTGTTGCCGATTAGTTTGCCAGATATGGTGGGTATCCTCTGTGGTGCCACCACCAATACTCCTGCGCTGGGTGCTGCTCAGCAGGCTTTGCAACAATTGGGCTTGCCTAGTGGTGGAGCTGCATTAGGCTGTGCCGTGACCTATCCTCTGGGTGTGGTGGGTGTTATCCTGGCAATGATGTTCCTGCGCAAACTTTTCGTGAAACCCGAGGACTTGGAGATTCGTCAGAATGACGATGACGACCATACTTCCATCGGTCAGTATGTCATCGTGAATCCTGCCCTCAATGGCAACACCATCGCCGAGATTTCGATGATGACCCATCGTAAGTTTATCATTTCCAGAGTGTGGCGAGGAGACCAGGTGATCGTGCCTGAGGCAGATACCGTGCTCCATACCAATGACAATGTATTGGTGGTTACCAATAAGGATGAGGTGTCGGCGATGCAGATTCTCTTTGGTAAGAAGGTAGATAAGGAGTGGAACAACGACAAGGTGGATTGGAATGCCATCGATGCCAAGGTGGAGAGCCGCATCATCGTGGTGACTCGTCATGGACTGAATGGCAAGCGACTGGGAAGTCTCCAAATGCGCAATACATACGGTGTGAACGTGAGCCGCGTGCTGCGTGGTGATATTCGATTGCTAGCCACCGACGACCTGCGCTTGCAATATGGTGACCGCCTCACGGTGGTTGGCGACCCTACGAGTATCGACCATGTGGAGCAGTTCTTGGGTAATGCCGTGAAGACCTTGAATGAGCCTAACCTCGGTGCCATCTTCCTCGGTATCATCCTTGGACTTGCCATCGGAACCATTCCATTGAACATCCCAGGTATGACGGCACCGGTACGATTGGGTATCGCAGGTGGTCCTATCGTGATGGGTATTTTGATAGGTGCGCTCGGTCCTCGTGTGCATTTCATCTCTTATATGACCCGAAGTGCGGGATTGATGCTGCGTGAATTGGGCTTGGCGTTGTATTTGGGTTGCTTGGGCTTGTCGGCTGGTGGACAGTTCTTTGAGACGGTGGTTCGTCCAGAGGGTTTGATGTGGGTCGGCATCGGCTTCTTGATAACCGTGGTGCCAGTGGTCATCGTAGGTTTCATTATTCTGAAGACCAAGAAGTACGACTTCGGAAGCATTTGCGGCATTCTTTGTGGAAGTATGGCGAACCCGATGGCGTTGACCTATGCCAACGACACCCTGGATGGCGATACCCCAAGCATCAGTTATGCCACGGTCTATCCGCTAGGCATGTTCATCCGAGTGGTCATCGCCCAGATTATCGTGATGTTTTTCGTGTGATTTGTATTAAAAGACTTTAGCTTATATATGTGGGAAAGGCTGGCTTCGGTTAGAAGTCAGCCTTTCTCTGTATAGTTATCTTCTTGCCAGTCAGCGGATGCTCAAAGGTTATCTCCTCGGCATGGAGGTGGAGGCGGGATGCCTTCTCGTTGCCATAGAGTGGGTCGCCCAAGATGGGAGCATTCAAGCCTTCTTGATGAGCGCAATGTACACGGAGCTGGTGGGTTCTGCCGGTCTTTGGATAGAGAGCGAGACGAAGATGAGTATCGTCGATTCGCTCCAATATCTCATACTCTGTGATGGCCTCCTTGCCTTGTTCGTGGTGTACGATTTGGCGAGGGCGGTCTAGATAATCGGGCATCAAGGGGAGAGAAAGGAATGCTCTTCCTCTCTTAGAAACTTTAGCCAATCTGTCGCAAGCTTCCTTGTCCTTACAGCCGATGATGGCGATGTATTTTTTCTGTACCCGATGATGCAAGAACTCTTTCTGTAGCCGATGGTAGGCAAATTCGGTCTTGGCGATAACCATCAATCCGCTGGTCGCCATGTCGAGGCGATGTACGATGAGGGGACTGGCTGCCGTCGGGTATCTCTTTCGCATCAGTGCATATATCGAAGGCTGGAGGCTGTCCTTTCCAGGAACGGACAACAAGCCTTCGGGTTTGTAGATGACTGCAAGTTCCTGATCCTCGAAAAGAGTTTCCACTTTATTATATGTGGATACATCTTTTATGGATGTATTATCGTTTGGAGACATGGCAGTCGTACTGGTAGCAAAAACTTTGTCGGGTAGCATCCAGTGGAGTATCGGCTTGCATTTCCCGTTGCAGGCAGGATAGAACTGGAGATGATGGCGAATCTCCTCCTTCGGGCTTTCTCCCCACCAAAACATCGCCATTTGCAGAGGCTTAAAGCCATGGCTGTAGGCATATTGCAGGAGCTTGGGCTCGCAGCACTCGCCACTACCGGCTGGTGGAACCATCTTGAAAGCGGTTCTTTTAGAAATGATAGAGGCTTGTGGGGAATCTAGCAGGGAATCTCGAAAAGCAGAATCTCGACGTGTGGTGTCCTGGAAGGCTGCATCTCGGAAAATCTCCAGTAAGTCTTTGCTCTCCCCTTGATAGTTGAGCATGCGAAACTGCGAGAAGAGCCATTGTTGCAAGGCATCGGAGAGCGTCTTGCGCAGTTGTTTCAGTCTTTGCAGATTGTCTTGATAGTCGGCATATTCTGTTTCCAACGTAGTCTTCTCGGCAAGCGATTTCTTGAGACGGCGGAGTTCTGCTTTCATAAACTGGCTCTCCTTGGTCATCTCCTGTTCCTCTTCTGGAGTCACGGCTTTGTGCTCAGGGTCGAGGCGCGCTTCCTCTCGTCGAGCATCACGTTTCGCCTTCGCCTCCTTTATTTTCTCCTGGTAGGCAGCGATGGTCTTCTTCCGCTCTTCTTCCAGAGAAGCAATCAGCTTCTTAGCCTCTTTCATACGCTCGTCACTCTCTAGTTGTAGGATGCTTTGGTTGATACGAGTAATCTCAGCCTCGTGGGTTTTGAAATATCCATCGGACTGAAGGTAGTCGAAGACGGCTGGCACGAAGTCGTCCCAGTCGCTGCGACCACCAATTTGTCCGCTGTAGGCAGCGAGATAACCTATCTCTGATTTCCCCTGCGCAATATTCTGTGGTAATTTCTCTACGATGAGCACGCCGAACATTTTGCCACGGCAGATTTCTTCTTGCCAATCTTTACGCTCGGCAAGATACGTTTGTAGCTCTTTGCAGGCTTTGATGCAAAGAGGATGAGGTGTGTAATCCAAAGGATTGTTCATCCTTTTGGGATATTCCTCAGCTGTTGTATGATGGAATGGATGGAAAATCATACTGCAAAGGTACAAAAAATATGTAGAACTCTTGGTTTATCCACAAAAAAAACTTACTTTTGCAGAAGAAAACAGAAATAAATAAATGATAACAAAAAATAGCACCATATTCTATCATCTCGTCGCCTTCATCACGGTGGCAATTTGGGGAACTACGTTCGTTGCAACCAAGGTGTTGATGCTGAACGGACTTTCTCCAGCGCAAATATTCACTCTGCGCTTTTCCATTGCTTATGTCTTGATGTTGGCGTTCAACCATCGCCGTATGTTTGCCGATTCATGGAAGGATGAGGCTAAGATGGCGTTGCTGGGCATCACGGGTGGTTCGCTCTATTTCTTTAGTGAGAACGAAGCGATGAACTATACCACCACTACCAACACTTCGCTCATCGTATGCTCTTGTCCGCTTTTTGCCACATTGCTGGTTCGATTGGTCTATAAAGATTCCGCTCGCATCCATGTGGTACAGATGCTCGGTTCGCTCTTGGCTTTTTTGGGCATGATCATCGTGGTGCTGAATGGTAGGTTTGTGCTTCATTTGTCGCCGGTGGGTGATGCCTTGGCTTTTACCGCCTGTATGTGCTGGGCTATTTATTCGCTCCTGATGAAGTCGGTGACTGGCGATTACAGTGCGGCGTTCATTACCCGAAAGGTTTTCTTCTATGGTGTGCTCACCATCTTGCCTTATTACCTCATTATTCCAGGTTTCCCGACGCTAGAAGTGTTTGCTCGCCCACAAGTCATTGGCAATCTGCTCTTCTTGGGCTGTCTTGCCTCCATGATATGTTTTCTCACCTGGAACTGGTGCATTTCGAAGCTAGGAACTGTGAAAGCGACCAACTGGGTGTATTTCAACCCGATTACCACGATGATATTTGCCTCGTGGGTGCTTGACGAGAAGATAACCCCTTATTTCTTGGCAGGTGCCGCTTGTATCTTAATCGGTATGTATGTGGCAGACAAGAAAACGAGGGGAGAATAATCTACGGAAATCTTAATATCAATCAGAATGAATGAAGGTATGACTAAACTTGATAAATACATATTGCTCGTATTGTTGGGAGGTGTGATGTTGTTGGCATCGTGCTCAGGCAAACACCAAGAAGATGATTCTTGGTATAAGCCGATAAATGAGTTTGTTACCCAACATCAACAGCTGATGCAAGCTCATCCCGATTCCATGATGACGCTTATTAGAAATTTGAAATGTGATGGGCAACCCGAACTGGTGACCCAATGGAAGCGACTCATCAGGGCGAAATGCTGCTATCTGAAAGGTGCCGACCCAGAATGCCAGGCTCTCATCGACTCAGTGAATGGCTACTGCCGTCAGCATCCTCATAAGAACACGACGTACAAGATACAGTCGTATGCCGACAATTTGCAGGGCATCTTGATGTTGGCAGTGGGCAAGCGAGACTCTGCCCGAACTTATTACGAAAGAGCTTATCATGAACTGATGAGACTCCCTAATCACGATGATGCCATTGACATCAGCATCAATGTCGCCGATGCTTCCCGCCAGTTGGGTAAGCTTGCCGATGCCTCGTCTTGGTATCGACGTGCCAATTTCCTTGCCGACTCCTTGCAACTGCATGAAGCTCAAAATAGTATCCTCGCAGGTTTGGGACAGGTATATAACGACCTGCAGAATTATCAGTTGGCTCATTATTATTTCCGCAAGGCAGAGCGTCTGTATCCTCCCAAGAATCCCAAGGATACGCATTTTTTCTACAATAGCTGGGGCAATGTGTATAGCAGCGAGGGCAAGCCAGCCGAAGCCTTGAAATGTTTCTTGAAGGCACAGCGGGCTACTGCCATCATCGGTCAGCCTCTCATGACGGCGATAGTGGATGCCAACCTCGGACAAACTTATCTGGAGCTCAACCAGTTGGACTCCGCTCAGAAGTATTTGGCAAGAACTACCCGGTTCTTCTTCGTCAAGCCCGATATGCAGAGCGACTTGCAGTTTTATGTGGATGGTCTGAATGCTTCTCTGGCTCTACGCCAAAACAATTTGTCGAAGGCATCTGCCATCTTGGAGAAACCTTACGTCCTCTCCCAAATGTCGCCCAACTATCTGTATCTCTACCACAAGGGATTGTTTCAGCTCTACGAGCGCAAAGGACAGTATGCCAAGGCTTTGGCTTATCAGAAATTGATGAAGCAATATGATGACTCCCTGCGCAATGCCACGATGGTGTCGAATGTGCAGGAGAATGAGCTGCGATTCAAGCAGGATACCGCCATCGTTCGCCGAGACATGACGCTGCGTAGTACTCAGGCAGAGGCTCGCTCTTCCAGGGTCATCATGCTCCTGGTCATCGGCTTGCTGGCGATGGGGGTCTTGGCACTCATAGCCTACTATCGCTATAAGTCATTGCGCCACAAACACCAGCACCACCAGGAAATGAATCGTATGATGGCATTGAAAATGGAAAATGTGCGCAATCGCTTCTCCCCACACTTTGTGTTCAATGTGCTCAACATCTTCATCTCCAATCTACCGAAGGATGTAAACGTGAAGCCATTGCGCCTCCTAATTCAAGTGCTTCGAGCCAATCTGCTCACTTGCGACAAGATAGCCGTAAGCCTGGATGAGGAGTTGCAGATGGTGATGAGCTATTCCACTCTTCGCCACGAGACCAATCCATTCCTGCCGATGCCAAGGTTCGACATCAGTAAGGATGTGGATCTCTCCTTGATGCTTCCGTCCATGATTATCCAGATACCTGTGGAGAACGCCTTGAAGCATGCCTTCGTGGGGATGGAGGAAACGGGGGAAAAGCCCCAGCTGGATGTCAAGATATGGATGGAAGATGAGATGCTTCGCATCGATGTCATCGACAACGGATGTGGCAAGGGCACCATAGGCGCATCAAGGAAAAAGGCGAACTCGGCGGTAAGCACAGGCACGGGATTGAGAATCCTCCATAGCACCATCGAGATGCTGAATGCCGGCAACGACCGAAAGATGTATTTCAAGATGCAGAGCAACTCGGTGGCGCTTGGAGATGGGGCGGGTAGCCAACCGAAGGGAATGTGTGTAAGCATCGGCGTGCCTTGTAACTATGATTACGGTGTATGCCAAGGGTAAGAGTCACATTTTAGTAAATGATTAATAATGTAAAGCGATATTAGGATGAAAACATTGGATTATCAAGATAAAATCAAGGTCGTCATCGTGGACGACGAGCCACAGAGCATACTTCGGTTGCAAACGGATTTGACGGCTCGGGGAGATTTCGAGGTCGTTGCCTCCTCTTCGTCGGCGATGTCGGCAAAGACATTGGTGCTGAGCATGCAACCCGACGTGTTGTTTATCGATGTCGAGATGCCAGGCAAGACAGGTTTCGAGGTGTTGCAGTCGCTCCGTGATGAGATGCCGAGCCATCTCATCGTTGTATTCTATAGCGCGTTCGATAAGTATATGATAGATGCCCTTCGTGCCTCGGCCTTCGATTTCTTGTTGAAACCTTATCAGCAGGAAGAATTAGACGTAGTGGCAGGACGTATCCGTCAGAAAATGGCTGGCAAGTCTGAGGAAAAATCATCAGAGTCAGGTGCAGCTACTCAAGATTTGCTGAAAGTTGACGATTTCGTAGGCAAGACAAATAAGCGTCTCGCTGTCCAGACGATTACTGGACTCTTGATGGTGAGGCCGGAAGACATGTTTTGTTGTGTATTCGACGAGGATTGCCGCCTCTGGAGTGTGCGATTGACGAATGGGCAGGTCTATAAATTGAAAAAGCAGACCACGGCAAAGAACATCCTCACCTTGTCTCCTTCGTTGGCGCAGGTGCGCCAAGATTGCATCATCAATCTCGATTATTTGATCAGTATAGAAAACTATACCCTGCGTTGTATCTTCGCTCCGCCGTTTGAGCAGGAGGACATCACTGTGTCTCGCCGTTGCTATAAGGCGGTGAAAGAGCAGCTGGAGATATTGTAGTCAAAGAGAACAGCCCCGAATACTTATGGAAAAAGTATTCGGGGCTGTTTTTCATTGATTAGTCTTATTTCTATTGCTCTAAGATGTTTTTTACATTTTCAATGCTTATGTTCAAGGCATTTGCTATGTTGTCGATAGTCATACCATTGGAGAGTAAGGTCTGGGCCATAGAGCGGAGTAGTGAAGCTTGCTCAGCAATCTTTCCATTCTGCTCTGCAATCTTTCCATTCTGCTCAGCAATCTTTCCATTCTGCTCAGCAATCTTTCCATCTTGTTCTGCTATCGTCTTGTCGAGTCTCATGATTGTGGTGTCTCTATCTTCAATGGCTGTATAATATTCGTCTTCCACATTCATGTCTTGTCGCAAATCTGCATCTGCGGTAGCTAGGCAAAGGCGGTGCAGGATGTAGAGCATATCTTTGTCGTCTTCAAACTTGGATTCCTCGATGATAACCATCTGACGATTTTTTTTATCTCTTCGCTTTTGGTCGAATACACTGAGTACCTTTTCTAGATGATTGTTGATCTTGCCTCGCAGCAAAGGCAACTGCACGATGATGCTGTCGTGTATCAAGCTATTGATGAATGGATTTTTCATGCCGTCCTCAATCTCCTCTCCATCATAATTGCATGTGCCATGGCTTGCGTAAACCACAGGTTGCTCGATGCCTTTTATTCGGTGTCCCAACAGATAAACGGCAATCATAGGTACGGCAAATCCTTTGCTTTCCCCTTCCTTCTGAATGTTCTCTTTGGCGTTGTATTGGGCAGCGAGATACTGGCGGAAGCGAAGGGTTTCCGTTTCCAACCAAGTCTTCTGTAATTCTATGAGCACAAGGTGGATGTCTCCATTTTCCTCTTTCACCCTTGCGGCGAAGTCGATGCGGAACATGGAGATTTCATTGCGTGTGGTGTTCGTGTGCTCATGGCGGCGCATCTCCACGCTTACCACCTCCTTCTTGAGCAAGGCGGAAAGAATGGTCTTGGCGATGCGTTCGTCCTCCATCAAGTATTTGAACACAGAGTCGTATATTGGGTTTGCTACTTTGTAAGTCATAATAGCCTCCTTCTTTTAGTCATTTATATTTTTTGGACAAAGATACACTAAATATTTGAGATTGCCAAATAATTATATGTGTTATTTTGAATTTAGACAATATTTTACTTGCGTTTCAATATTTCCCTCTGATATAGGTTTTCCACCTAAAGATAAGGCTTCTGCTCGATTTAGCTCTAATTGATGAAGACAATTTTTGAGTTCTTTTAAGTCTTTGAGTCGAGCGTTGCCAAGTCGTCGTATTTCTTGCGGGTCGGTATTTCTTGCTTTAAGATAGGCTTTATATAGTGAAGTCTCTTGCACGCAAGAAAGTTTTTCTCAAAATATCTATCACATCCATCACTATAGAATAAAAAATAGTGTAAATCAGTTGATATACAGATGATTGTGCTAACTCTATATGCGTGATAGATGACGAATGTTTTACAGAATCCATCACGTTATCCCTCACTATTTCACGTTATCTCTCACGATTTCGGCATTACCTTCCATCTTTTTGGCTCATTTCCGGAGAGGAGGAAATGAAAAATATTGATTTTGATAGAAGATTTTTCGAAAAAAGCTTGGATTCTGTTTTTTATTTTCGTATCTTTGCAGCTGTGTTGTCATACTTAGCGCATCGGACGCCTAACTTCCTATGCGCTGTGTCCAGGCGGCACAACATCAAAGCTACACTTGGCTATTTATGAACAATAAAAAACCTTGGGTTCCTTTGTGGGAGTGAATTAACTGATTCCACAATGGCCAATCACCAATGTGAAACCACATTATTAATCTTT
>DBLF01000074.1:2468-2836 GCA_002297965.1 Candidatus Segatella papionis | reverse complement strand
AATAAAATCACTTTTTTTTCTATATTCTTTACTTGTTTCGAAATAAACAAGACATGGGCGACGAAGACTTTGCACTTATCTCGGCACTGATGGCTTGCCAATCAGTATATAATCTTGTACCCTATTCCCCTCACATTGATAATTCGGATGTTCTCATCATCAGCCAACTTATGGCGCAGCTTGGTGATAAAGACGTGGAGGCTGCGGGAATTGAAGAAGCTGTCATCGCCCCAAAGCTTCAAGAGGATTTCCTTGCTCTCCACCACGTCGTTCCGATTCTCCACGAGCATACGAAGAATCTCGGTCTCACGATGAGACAATTCCACTTCCTTGTCATCGTGTTGCAAGGTCTGCTCGATAGTATTCAA
>DBLF01000074.1:0-2398 GCA_002297965.1 Candidatus Segatella papionis | reverse complement strand
CAGAGACCATCGAATTCCTCATTCTTAGTTCTTCACTCTTCACTTCTTCTGCCTCTTCCGTTTCCAGATTCGCTCTCTGGCAGAGCGACTTGATGCGAACGATGAGTTCCTGGATGGCGAATGGTTTCTTCAAGTAATCATTTCCACCCAACTCAAAGCCCTCCACCACATCGTTGACTGCAGAGCGAGCGGTGAGGAAAAGCACGGGAGTACGCTTGTCAGTCTTGCGGATATGGCGAACCATCTCGAAGCCATCCATCTTGGGCATCATCACGTCTGCCACAAGTACATCGGGCTTCTGCTCATAAAACATCCGAAGGCCTTCCTCGCCATCATGAGCCGTTCGCATCTCGAAACCTTGAGCCTCCAAGGTATCGCTGAGAATCATCGCCAAGGAGGTCTCATCTTCTACTAAAAGGACTTTTATCTTGTTCATTGTCATTCTTATTTTAATGGGAAGTTATTGAAGTTAAGGGAGGTTATCCCTCCATACGGTCGTTCGGGAAGTTAAAAGACTATAGCTATTCTTGCTTGAATTGCAGTTTAAAGCAAGTTCCCTTTCCGAGTTCGCTCTCCACTGAGACGGTGCCACCCATTTTCTCCATGAGGCTCTTTACATAGAAGAGACCGAGGCCGTAACCTTTGACCGTATATTTATTGCCATCCGTCACACGATAGAACTTTTCGAAGATATAAGGCAACTTGTCGTGGGCGATTCCGATGCCATTGTCGGCGACTGACACCAAGACTTCACGCTGCTTGTTGGAGGATTCCTTCGAACGAGAGGAGGTTTCACTGAACTGAACCTTGATTTCAATCCTCACGCTATCTCCAGAATACTTGATGGCATTGTCGATGAGATTGCTCACGATATTCGAGAAATGCATGCGGTCGGCATGCACCATCAAGTTTTCGGGTTCCACCGAAAGAGAAAACTCCACCTTCTTATCTGCCTTTAACTGATGTTGGACTATCAAAGGTTCGATGGTTTCCCTGACGGGAACATCCACGAAATTGAGAAGCATCGTCTTTCGACGTTCCATGCTCATGGAGAGAATCTGCTCCACCATACCGCTGAGCGTCTGCAACTGTTCCTGTGCCACACCGAGATATTGGCGAGCCTTGTCGGGCTGGTGGAGCATGCCGTAATTGAGCAAGGCATCGTTGGCGGCGTAAGCCACGGCTATCGGCGTCTTCAGCTCGTGGGTGATGTTATTGGTGAAATCATCCTTCATCTCTTCGAGTGTCTTCTGCTTGAGCATCGTATGAATCAAGAACCAAAAAGCGAAGGCTAGGATAAGCATGATGAAGAGCGAGGTGGCGAGAATGCCTGCCATCTGTGAGAGTACAGCCATCGTTGTCGGTTCAAGGGTAAGCACATATCTCTCCTCGTTGGGTTCGCCCTCGTCACATACCACATATTGATATTGCTTGGCATCGGAGGACGGCACATATCCCTTCGTCGTCACTTGCGACAAGACTTTCTTGCCTCGCAGAAGTTGAACTCTGTGAGGAATCATTTTTACATTGGAAGAAGTATGCCATAGGCTATCGGAAACCATTTTTGCGTTCAATGCACTATCGAAGAATTGCAAATCGGGTTGCGACAGTTCGTTCAGCTTACCAACTAAAGCTTGCTGCACAAGGGTTGTCAATTTGCCAGACATCACCATTGACAATTCTTGATTTTTTCCTTCCGAAACATCCTTTTTCTTCGTAAAAGTCGTTTTAACTTCTTGGATGATTTTTCCTCCCTTCACTTTTTTCACTTTGACATGCTGATCAATGTCATCATCATCATCCATGGAAAAAGCAACAGCTCCAGTCAGTTGTCTATGTGGTCCTTTGTTGTCTTCACGGAGTCGTTCCACTCTCTTCTGAATCTCCAAGAAATGAGCATTTTCCAAAGCACTCATTATTCTCATATCCATCTCTTTCTTCTGAGACTGATAAAGTCCCACGAGCCAATAGGCTTGATAAGCAAAGATGCAAACCAAGGCGGTAAGGACGAGCACAACAATATATTTTAGCGGCAACTTCATAACCTATTCATTTTATGCTATGACACAACTTATTTTCGATAAATCGGATAAATCTCCGTAGTATTCTTCCATCCCCACTTGCCATTCTTTTGCGGTGCGAACTCTCGTCCCATCTTGGCACCAACGCCCCAATGCTGATTAAACATCACTTCGACGAATCCACCATAGTTGCTTTTCGGATTAAAAGGAGATATGATAACACTACGAGGGTCGGAAGTCTTTGTCGGCACATACTGTCCATACAATCCTACTGTAAGCCAGTCGTTCACTTGATACGACATCGTTCCACCAAAAGAAGCCTTGGTAAGATTGCCAAAACCATAAACACCGGTATTAAGTAATGGTAAAACTATAAC
>DBLF01000046.1 GCA_002297965.1 Candidatus Segatella papionis | reverse complement strand
TTCTTCAATGTGTTGTTGACACTGTGCCATATTTACTTACCAATATGGCTCATTCTATCCACTTGCGACTTCACAACTTCGAGTGTAGAAGCATCAGAAGCGAAGACAGAGTTCAAACCTTGGGCTTCCTGGGCTGGGTCGCACATATAGTCATCGCCTACCTGCCACATCTCATGCTTAGGAACAGCATAGCCACCCCATCCCCAGAAGTTGCAACCGGCAAAGTAACCGCCCGACGCAGCATTGTCAACAATCTGACTGAATACATATTTATAATAGCCATCCCTACCCTTTGTGGTAGCAGATGGAGAAAACGAAAAGCCATCACGAGGATAGCCGAACTCCTCCATCACCAATGGTTTGTGGATGCGTGCACAAACAGCCAAGTGATTGTCTATATACTCCTTGGTGTTCTTGCAAGCCACCCCGAGGTCTTCTACCAAATGGTCAGGACGCGCCCAACTCCAGTTGTATGGCCAGAGATGGATGTTGCAATAGTCGATGTTCTTGTCGGCACAAATGCGCTCGTAGCAATTGATGTCGTTCTCGCAACCCCAACTACCCTCGCTACCGATGCTTATCAAGTGATTCTTGTCAAGCGAACGAATCAACTTGCTAGCCTCAGCCAGCCATTTTTCGAAGGCAGGCAACTGCTCGGTCTTGAAGGCACGAGGTTCGTTACCAATCTGCCAAGACATGATGGCAGGGTCGTCCTTGTACTTCTTCTTCGTATATCTATTGGTTCTCGTAAGTATGAATCTCACATAGTCATAGAATAGCTGATGCGCCTTCTCACATGATGCATATTTCGACACGAAATCCATGAAAGCAGGATAGCCATCCTCGTTAGGGCGAGGAGCCTTCCCCATGCCCGCCTGTTCCAGGTAATAGCCATATCCACCACTCCATTCCCAAGAATTGTTGAGATAGAGCACAGCCACCATCTTACGCTTTCCCATCTCCATCAAGAGATAGTCGAGACCTGCGAGGATGGTATCATTATATACGCCAGGAGCCTCCTGCAAGGTTGGTTCCACTTTGGTCTTCACGCCACGCTTGCCATCACTGCCGACGAGGATGCGCAGGTTGTCGATGCCCATCTCCTTCATCTTGTCAAGTTCCTTGCAAAGACGTTGGCGATTGCCGCCCTGTCCCTCCGAACCAAGGATTGCGCCATACCAGAAATTGGTACCCACATAATAATAAGGTTTACCATCACGCACGAAATGTCCGTCTTTCACCTGCACGAAATCAGACTTTGCCGAAAGATTGCACGTAGCCAAAGCCATCATCAATAAGACAAATATTTTCTTCATTTTTGTTTATAATTAAGTTTCATTTCTGATAAAAATTAAGCTTGAAGTTGAGTCGACAAGCTCATTGCCAACAGTTCTCGGTGCAAAGATACAGAAAAAGGGCAAGAAAGTATGATACTATCTTGCCCTTTATACGTATTAAATTATCCGAAACAATCTTACTACCCAAAAAGTAACCTTTTTATTTAATATTGCACTATCTTCTTACCTTTATATATATAGATGCCTTTGGGCGCATTCTTGGGAATACCGTCCTCGGCAACTTTCATTCCCTGCAAATTATATACTATCTCATTACTGGGAATTTTCTCCTGCGAAACATTCTGAATACCGGTGGAAGATGGAGCGTAATATTTGTTGTAGCCCTCACGACCAGCCTCAGCTCCCTTCTGAATGCCTTCCAAAGCCCCATTCACCTTGATATTTGTACTAGAGCTACTCCAATCCAAGACTGCCTCTTTGCTTCTGTCGAAGAGCGAGAAAGTAGGATAACCTGTATAATTGAGGTCCCAAGCAAAAGGAATCATACCACACTCCATGGCATACCGGGTAGCTTTCTCATACCAGAAAGCTACTGCCTCATCGTGCTTTTTCTGATTCTGCCCCTTGATGCTCTTGACATTGCGATGGTTGGCACCATACTCGCCCATCACCACAGGGATGCCGGCATCGGTGTATTTCTTCATCTTCTGAAAAAGAGTGAGCAAATCCTTCTCATTGGAGGTGGCGTTGCGATTTCCAGCACCCGACAAAGTATGGTCGGTGCCCCAATAATACTGCATCTTTCCCCAGCTCTCGTCCTGCTCCAAACCGCAGAATGTCCAAGGGTCGTAGCTGTGAATCTCCAACATCAATCGCTTCTCAGCCTCATCACTAGGCATCTCGCCAAAGGCATTGTAAGTGTCGTCGATGCTGGTGGCAGGACCTTGCACGATGAGCACACGCTTGGCATTGTTGCCACCCGTGGCACGCACGGTTTTGATAAAGGTCTCCTCGTAAGTCTTCAAAGCCTGAACGTAGGCTGAAGCAGCAAGCCCGGAGGAATGAGCAGGCTCATTCAGTCCGGCGAAAAGCAAACGCTCATCATAATCCTTGAATTCTTCGGCAATCTGTTTCCAGATGACAGCCAACTTGGCTGAATTCTTGCTCACGGTTGCCTCGCTCACGTCCTTGAAGGAATCCTCCAACCATCCGCCGTCCCAGTGGTCGTTGATGATGACATACATATCAGCCTTGATGGCATAATCCACGATTTCCTTGACACGAGCCATCCAGGCTGCGTCTATCTGGGTAGTGGCAGCGTCAGAGATATGTCCCATAACCCAAGAGCAAGGGATGCGGATGCTCTTGAAACCTTGTGCCTTCACCATGTCGATGATGCCCTGTGTGGTCTTGGTGCTCTGCCAAGCTGTCTCGGCGGCTAAGCCACCCTTGTTGGTGTCAAGATTAGTGTTGCTTCCTGCTTCCATAGTATTTCCAAGGTTCCATCCTGGAGCCATATAGTAAGCCAACTGCTGGGCATTCAAGTCCATCGTGGTGATGCGGTTGTCGTCTATCGCGAAGCTGGACAACGACAAAGCAAGCAAAGCTGCGGAGAGTAGAGTTCTTTTCATACGATTACTATTTATTTATATGATTTATGTTTATATACCTTATTATATTTTATAAATAGTGAGAATGCTGTTTTTATTATATTGAGTACTATTTTTTTAGAAAGAAAAGAGAGAGTGCGACACGCATGGAAAGCGCACGCACTCTCATCAATCTATATAACCATAAACTTACAAAACCTTACTGTGGATCGAGTGCCAACTTGTCGATAGTCACCTTGATCTTGGAAGCATCGACAAGGTTCTTTGCCAAGTCGGCGATGTCGATGCAGAACACCTGAGCTCCCTTACAGTTAGACTCTGTCTCCATCTTCACGGTATAAGTACCATCGCCCTTGATGACAGCATCCCACTTGCTGGTTCCGTCGAGGGTTGACCAGTAAGATGGATACCAGTTAGGAGTGGTATATTCCAAACCTGCGTGGTAAGAAGCAGGAGCACCCGACTTCAGATTGCCAGTGATGCCCTTGATGGTGAAAGTGACAGCCATGCTCTTGTCGAAGTCTATCTTGTTGACATCCAGAGGAGCGTTGTTGCTGGTTGCACCGTATGCATTGTAAAGCTCGATGCGGATGCGACCGTTGTTCTCAATGTCACCTACAGCCAACTTGCTGCTGTTGACTCTCACCACATTGCTCATCTTCACTGGGCGAATGCTCAAAGCCATCGAACGCTTGGCGAAACCAGCCTTGGCACCTGCATTGGTGAAGGAGAGACTGTAACCATAGTTGGTGTTGGTGGTATAGATGGAACCTGTCCAATAGTCGCCCATGGTCTGTGCTTCCTTGGTCTCGGCACCCTCACGATAACCTGCTGCTGGGAAGAAGAGTTTGTTGCCTGTCACCTTGCTGGTGAAGAGGCAGCCTTCTACTCCATCCTGCGTTGTCCACTCCTGGGTCGAGTTGGCAAGCAACTCAGCAAAATCAGCGTTGGTAGGCAGCTTGCTGTTATACTTGGCATCCACGTCGAAAGCATCGAGTTCTGCCACGGCAGCTGGATCTACATTCATACCTGTGATGCTCTCTGCTGGATCGTAGTCGGCGAGATAGGTAGAGTTGGTGGTACCCGTAGGGTCACCCCAACCATACTTGCCGCCTTCCTCTGTCTCCTTGGAAGCACCGAGGTTATACTTAGCCCAAAGCACGCCTGTACCCATATCTACCCATTCCATGGTCTGTGTCTGGGTGGTGAATTCTTTCACCTCACCATACTGATAGCCATCGGAAATCTTATAGTAAGGCACATAGTAATAGGTCTGACCAGGGGTTAGTCCCTTTATATCCACAGAGAAGTCCTGAGCGGCTGAAGAGAGAGGGTAGTCGTATCCCTCTTCCTCTATCTTCTCGTCGTTCCAGAACACCTTGAAGCCGCAAGCCACATCTCCCTCGGCACCATTGATGACGGCACCCGTCTGAGATACGGCAGCGTTCAGAGTGGCTGATACAGCGCCGAGGTTAGTAACCTCCTTGCTATCGATGTTCACATCGGTGGTGGTGAACGACTTCACTTCACCATACTTAGTCACCTTGCCCTGAAGGGTTACGAAGGTGGCATAGTAATAGGTCACATTCTTGTTCAAACCGCTCAAGAGCACAGTTACATTGCCATTCTCATCGAGCGTACCAGTCTTCTTGGTACCAGCTGTAAGCACCTGGCTCTCGTTGGTGGAATAAACGATACCCACGGAGTATGAAGAAGACTGCACCGAACTAAGGTCTTTTACGATACCCGAGATGTCGGCAGATACGGCTGTGTGACTTACATCACCAGTAGAAACCTCGGTAAGGAGCTTGCCGGTGGCCACGGTGTAATCGACATCATCGACACATGATGTTGAGAGCAAAGAACCTGCCATCAACAAGATGCTTGCTAAATATTTTGTTTTCATCATGTTATTCTTATTACTTAAGTTTCACTTTTATCTACTCATTACTTAAGTTTCACCTCACCTGCGTCAAACTTTACCTGGAAGGTTACAGAGAGACTCTTTGAGAACGACAAGGCTGATGAAGCAAAGGCATTGTCGCTAGCCCATGGGTTGTAGAAGTAACGACGACCATTGTACTTACCACCGTTGGCATTGTCATCCACGGTACGAGTGATGTCAGCATCGCTGAACTTGATAGACTTACCGTCCACTTTCACATCATTGATGATGATGTCGGCATTAGGGTGATCCTTCAATATCTTATCTACCTGGAGATAGATAATCTTGCCATCGGCTGTGAGTGAACCATTGGCAGTAGCGGTGTAAGTACCTTCCTCGGTGATGTAGATTGGGTCACTGTTCTGAAATGTATAGTTGGTGTTCTCACCGCAGTAGAGCACGGCAGGATACTTCTTCACGGTGTTACCTGCCACGTATGGCTGGAAGTGATAACCCATATACTGAACGGTGTTGCCCTGGTCGTCACGCTCTGCGCTACCCAACCAGAGGTCGCTCAAGCTGTTGCTCTCGCCATCGGTAGCGATGCTCATGATGCGCAAGGTGTTGTCGGAGTTTGCCTTGAAGATAGCCAAGCCATTGGTAGAGAGCTGAACGGTAGGAAGACCATTGGAGAATTTATAAACTCCCTTGTCGCTCAAGGTGTAAGTGCCAGAAACTGTCTTTCCCTCAGGAGTTGTCACACTGTAGGTCTTCTTGCTATGGTTCATGGTGAGGGTCAAG
>DBLF01000020.1:13986-16194 GCA_002297965.1 Candidatus Segatella papionis | reverse complement strand
CGGTCCATTTGTTAGGCGACATTATTAACAGGTATTTGCTTCGTGCCAACATCTCGGCACGAGTCTCGTCATTCCCTTTCATTGGCCACACGTGTCATCTCTTCACGTCTGAAAGCAATACGAACCTCTTGAACCGCTTCAAGACAAAATTGCTGGTGATGGAATCTGTCAAGGGTAATCGTTGCATTAGGGAAGCATGCTTTTACGATACTATGCATGCTTTCCGAGAAATCAAGCGTAACTTCTTTTACCTGAGCAAGTAACAGTGAATCAATCTTTTTGAGATTCTTGATGACATCTCGTGCTTTCGTGCCCTTTATGATAGCAACAATGCACCCTTTCTTGCCATGTGCGTCTTTATTGGACACGATGGTATATACTTCTCCTGTTGAAAGACAGGTTTCATCTATGCATAAGTAGGGACCGATATTCTCTGGAAATACCAGCCATTCCTCCGCATGTTCAGCCTCCGTCCATTCCTTGAATCCACTGATTGTTTTCTTGCAGGCTCTTTCGAACGCATCGCCATCTATGAAATAGTCTTTCTCAAACGAACGGGCCGTTATAGGGCGTGTCTCCAAACGCATCTTTTAAAAAAGCCGCCAACTCCTTGGAGCAGCGGGTGGACTCTTGCACGAACTTACAAGCAGTCATGATATTGCCTCCTTCACTGTCAAGCCAGCGGCGACGGCGAACATGAAGGAGGACTTCTTGACCGCGAATAGGAAAGTCATGGAAGACACTTTCACGAGTAAAGCCATTAGGACGTAAGTCGGTTCGCTCATCAGGAGTATTCTCGTTTTCGTCGAGGTATATGTGGATTGAGGTCTTACCATTGTTTTCAGTAAGACGGACATCTTCCAGATTAAACCAATCTAACATCCCTTCTGGAAGGATACAAGTTGCAAGTGCTATATATTCTTTCATCTTTTCATATGCTGAAAGCGTTATAAATCCTTCTTGACCATGATGCTAGTGTAAACAAACAAACTTATAAGATTCAAAATAGGCTTGTGTTTATGCAAAACAAGGCTTTTTTAGATTGTCTGACGACCGCCAGCAACTCTGATGACGGTCGTCAGTAAAACAGACGGCGGTCGCCAACAAAGCTGTTGACGACCGCCATTCTTTCTATAATAAAGGTTTCTTCACCCTTTATTCCTTCACAATAACACCGCCCTTAGGCTGCATCTCCACCTTCAGGTTTCCTTTCTTATCCACCTTCACTTGCTTCACCTGCGATACAGGCCAGAGTGCTTTTTGGTTCTTTTCGGCACCCTTAGCGGAAACCTTGTTGGCTGTCTCATAATAATAGGTGATGGTCTTGCCTGCCAACATCGGTAGATTGAGAGTCAACTTCATCGCCTGATCGGTGCCGTTCAAGCCAGCCACATACCATTTGTCACCATGGCGACGAGCCACAACGGCATACTTGCCAGGATAACCTGCCACGAATCGAGTCTCATCCCAAGTGGTAGGAACCGACTTCAAGAAATCAATCTCGTGCTTTGGAAGCTCAGAGAGATTGTTAGGGTAGATGGCAATACACTGAATGGCTGCCTGATTGACGATGGAGGCTGCCATCTCGAAGACATCGGTAGTATAACGACGATGACGACTCTTGTTGTCCTTCGACAAATACTTGTTCATGATAGTGCCACCCCAGTCCATAGCTGCCACGGCATTGCGGCAGAATGGGTGCATGGTGAGTTCGAAGCCCTCCTGCTTGGCGTGGTATTCAGAGAAAAATACGTTCTCGGAAGCCAGCACAGCCTCGCTCGAAACGAAGTTAGGATACATGCGCTCCCAACCTCTTGGCAAGGTACAGCCATGGAAAATCACCTGGATGCCGTAGTCGTTGGCATCGCTGAGGATGTCCTCATACTGTTGCAGAGTATGCTGCTTGTCACCGCCGAAGAAATCCACCTTGATGCCTTTCACGCCGATGCTCTTCATCCAAGCCATCTCTTTCTTGCGAGCCACGATATTGTCCATGATGCCACGAGGTCCCTGAGGGGCATCGTTAGCCACGCCATTGGAGTTGTACCAAAGCAACAGGCTCACACCCTTGCCCTGTGCATACTTGCTCAGTTCGGCAATCTTGTCTCTGCCAATCTGGGTATCCCAAAGGGCATCTACCAACACATACTCATAACCCATGGTAGCAGCCAAGTCGATGAACTGCTTCTGGTCGTTGTAGTTGCAGGA
>DBLF01000020.1:11657-13771 GCA_002297965.1 Candidatus Segatella papionis | reverse complement strand
CCCTTCGCTGCATCATAGTCGCTGATGTGGCAGCCCGGATAGTTGCCGTGGGTACCTGTCTCGCTGACCAGCACCCAACCGTCGCCTCCTACCTTGAAGAGGCAAGGGAAGGTATAGCCATGTCCATATTGCGACTTCGCCGTCAAGGGTTGGTCTGGACGATAATCCTCCTCATAACTTGGTTTGGTACGTGCGAAACCGATGAGTGGGTCGGATTGTGGAGAGAGGAAGGTGGTGCTGACCTTAGGCAGGTTGAACGCCGTCTTCTCCTCGCTGACGATGAGATGCTGCGCCTTCTTCAGATGGTCGAAGGTATAGCGGAAAGCCACGTCGTTGTCGCTGACATTGAAGGTCACAGTCATCGGCTGCTTTTGGGCATTGAGATAAGTCACATTGAGTTGGTTGGCATGATAATCCACATGCGAAACCTTGGCGGTGCGGAGGTCATAGCTCTTCTCCACCTTCGCCTCCTTCTTGCCTTGGTAAGTCAAGCCCTGGCTGAAGTCGCCCACATTGGCGAGCAAACCGAGCTGCGATTCCTCCATCATTCGCTTGCCAGCGTAGTCGATGGAGTAATAGAGTTTGCCGTCACGGTCTTCCACCACGACATTCAACTTACCGTCAGGAGAGCTCACGGTATTCTTTTCGGCGTATGCACCGATGCTAGCCACCAGTGCCAAAGCCACACATAAGAGATTCTTCTTCATTTCCTTGTTATTATAATGTAAGAGTTAGTTGACATTACATTGCAGATTGAATGCTGTTCGTGCCGCAAAGATACAAAAACCTTTTCGCATGGAGGGCAAGAAAAAGTGATTATTTTATCACGATTCGTAAAATTGGAACAAGAAACAAAGTGTATGTAACATCCCTGTAAGTGCTTGCCTCTTTTTAGCTGTTTTTCCAAGTCATAGAGTATTTACCCTTGTTATCAGCCACTTTTGGAGATTTTCGAAAATCGTTTGCAAGAAAACGAAAGCCCAGAAAGCCGAAAAGCACTACCTTTGTAACACAATTACATTTGTCCAATATATCGAGAATGAAAGATTTACATAAGGCAATCCATATTCAAAAAGATGCGAAAACTAACTGGAGCTCACTTGGCGGGAAGCCTACTCTGAAGAGAGAGAGAGGATAGATATTCGCTCGGCGATACGCCAAACTGCTTCTTGAATGCCACGGAGAAATGGGCTGCGGTGCTGAAACCAGTCAGCGTGGCTATCTCCGAGACATTGTACTTGCCCTCATGCAGCATCCTCGCTGCCTTGTTGAGCTTGTACTTACGGAAGAATGAGCCTGGAGTCTCGCCAGTGAGTTCCTTCAGTTTGTAGTTAAACTTGGATTGACTTATCAGCAAGTCGTGACAGATGGTAGAAACATTCAGCTCCATTTCGGCTGAGCGTTTCTCCATCAAGTCATACAGTTCGTCCATAAACTTGCGGTCTTGCTCCGACAGGGTTTCGGCAACTGATGCGGAAAGGGATTCCGTCTCGGTGGTCTCTCCCAATCTTTGGCGCAAGGTCTGCACGTTTTGCAGCTGCGACTCTACCAAGGCTTTCAGATAACTTGGGTCGAAAGGTTTGGTAACGTAAGCCACGGCACCCAACCGCAAGCCTTGCACCTGCTCGTCCATATTCGATTTCGCCGTAATCAAGATGACAGGGATATGGCTGAACATCAAATTGTTCTTGATGGTCTTGCAGAAGTCATAGCCCGACATCTCGCCCATGATAATATCACTCAAGATGATGTCTGGCTTCACTTGTTCTAGGTCAGCCAGTGCCTCTTCGGCGGAATATCGGTTCTCGATGATATAATCACGCTCAAAGATGGAACGGATGTATTGTGCCACATCGATGTCGTCATCGACAATCAGAATCTTCTTTTTATGCTCATCGGAGGTAGAGCACACGGATCTCACGGATTTTTTATTTTCATCGGATGATTTATTTTCATCGGATTGAACGGATGAATCGGAATTCTTTACTCTTCGTTCTTCACTCTTCACTTCCAAAGGAATCTGCATTACTCGCTCCTCGTGGTCCACGATTTCCACCTTATTATATATAGACTTATCCACAGGGAGGTCGAATCGGAACTCTACGCCATCAAGC
>DBLF01000020.1:0-11598 GCA_002297965.1 Candidatus Segatella papionis | reverse complement strand
TTTCTTCTGATGCAAATACATTCCTCACTTCTATCTCTCCATGGTGCAAACCTACCAAACGCTTCACATAATAGAGTCCGATACCGGTTCCCCATCCATAACGATGGGTGGTCTGCTTGTCGGCAAGCTGATAGTATCGCTTGAAGACATCCTGCATCTTTTCCTCTGAGATATGTTCGCCGCTATTGAATACGGATATCTCTAAGCGAGGAGAATGAGTTGATTCGTTCCCCATTATCTTTGCCGATATGCGGATAGTGCCATGCGGCGAGGTATGCTTCAGGGCATTGGTGAAGAGATTGCTCAATATCTTCTCTAGCTTGTCGCAGTCTATCCACACCCGATAATCGCCTTCTGCCATGACGAGTTCCAACTTGATATTCTTCACCTTGGTCGATTCCTCGAAGGCTGCCACCTGCTTCCGTAGCTCCTCTGCCACATCCACTTGCGACACCTTCAATCTAAGGGCATCGGTCTCCAACTGGTTGAAGTCGAGCATCTGGTCTATCAGCCTCAGCATTCTGTTTACGCTGATGCACACGTGATTCAAGGTTTCGTGAACCGAGGCAGGGAGCGAATGGTCGGAGGTCAACGCTATCAACGGTCCTGCGATGATGGTGATAGGGTTGCGGAACTCATGCGAGATATTGGCAAAGAAGTTCATATTCATCTCGTTGGCACGAATCTCACGCTCCTTCTCCCGCTGTTCCTGCAACAAGCGCAGTTGGTTCTTGCGATTCTTGAGATAGAGGGAGTTCATGCGATAGATGATAAAAAAGGCGATGCTAAGGTACAGATACCATGCCGCAGCCGACTGCCACGGGGAAGGAAGGATGATGATATCCACCTTGCGTTCTTGCAGCGGAGGCCTGTCGGGCGATGACACCAGACGAAGACGGAAGGTATATTTGCCTGGGGCTAGGTCTTGGAACTCAGCCTCATGGTCGTAGGTAGGCTTGCGCCATTCATCGTCCAATCCCTCCAACTTGTACTGATACATCAATGCCGAACGGCGACTGTAGTTAGGATGGAAGAAACGAAGGCGCACCGTGTTCTCATCGTGCGCAAAGGTATAACGAGAACCGCTGACGATATTTTGATTCACGATCATCACCTTGCCATTGGATTTCTCCGCCTCCAGACCATAGATGCTGAGCACCCTGCCGGCATGCTTTCCGACCAAGGAGGATAGGAAGTCGGCATTCATGGCTGGTGCAGAGAGGAACTTGCAACCATCGGAACTGCCGAACACCACATCACCATTAGGCGCCAGACAGATGGAATTGTCGAAGAATTGCCAGGCGGCAGGGTCTTGGCTTGCAGAGACAAGACTGTTCATCACGATAGCCCTCGTCTTCGGATTCAGACAAAAGGCATCCCGCATGGTCGTCACCCAAAGTTGTCCACGGTTGTCTTCCATGAATCCTTGGATGTGTACATCGTTCAAGGTTTCGAGACGACGCACATTGCGCTTTTTCATATCCAGGTAATAGAGTCCATAGCGCTTGGTACCCAACCAGATACCACCGTATGAGTCCTGACGCACGAAGGCTGGGTCGATATTGGTATAATCAGGGATGCCCGACACCTTTAGCTCCTGCCATTTGCCGGTTTTAGGAGAAAGGATGCCGAGGTGCATGTTCTTCATGAAGAGAAAGAGGTCACCACTCCGAAGAACCGTCAACTGTGTTTCATCATCATACCATTTGGAGCCAATCCATAGCGAGTCGGGCTTCGTCTTGCCAAACTGAAAACGCAAGAGGTGCTGTCCTTGGTTGCTTACGTAAAGGTTGTTGCCCACCTTTACGCCATTGCCAAAGGTATAGGACAGCTTCTCATGAGAAGGAGATGATACAGAAGAAGATGGAGAAGAAAAGCCTTTGGCTTCAAGCGGAGTTTTGCTGACGATTTCCGGCTTGTCATCATCCACATAGCAGCTCAATATCTGATGCGAGCCAATCACCCAAGCCCGCTTATCATCATATTTCACGAGATAGTTGACGGCAAGCTTATGGGGAACGGGCAGAGAATCGAAGAGCGAGCGATAAAACGTCTCGCTCAGATTCTTGTTCTGTGCATCATAGACATATAGGCACAAAGTGGTGCCAGCCAAGATGTAGTGCCCCACCTGTTCCAAGCTAATAATATCCTTACCCGCCGTAGTCTTCGCCAGCGGATTGTCGTTAGCTTTCTGGTAAGCGATGCGGTTTTGGGAGATAATCTGATAACCCGCGTTGCGGAAACCCACCCAGAGATTGCCACCCAAGTCTCGGTAAGTAGCGATGACGATGTCTCTTGGCTTACGCAATACAGGAAGTTTTTCGGGCAATGGCACCTTCATATTGTTGGCCACAATCTGACGTTTCGCCTCAGTCACCTGATCATCATCATTGATCAAATAAGTTTTCTTGCCATTGCTCACCAAGACAGCATGACGCTCATTTAGGGTATCTTTCCCCTTGTTAGGTTGCAAATCCGTAGGCTTGGCATCCTCTATCGCCACGATATTCCCGCTAGCCTCATCGGGCAGGACGATGCGATGGAAGCGATAAGCCCCCACGTATCGGGCCAATCCATTCTGGGTACCCACCCACATTCGCCCCTGCTTGTCGAGGTGGAGCACATTGATATAGTCGTCGGGCAGAGCCGTCGTATCCTTGGTATCGTGATAGAACTGGATATAGTCCTTGCCATCAAACACATTGATACCAGCCGACGTGCCTATCCACATCAGCTCTCGCTTATCTCGGGCGAAGGCAGTGACGTTGAGCGAGGAGAGCATATAGTCCTTGCCCGTCTGCGCCCCCTTGGCTTGCAGCACTTTGAGAGTATCCATACGGTTAGGGTCGAGGAAGTAATTCCCCAACAACACGCAGAATACAACTGCCCAAACTATCAGGATGGTTTTCTTCATCGGCTTTCTGTTACATTAAATCGACAGCGCAAATTTACACAATATTCTCGAATAAACAAAAATTAAATCGAATTATTTTGTATTATCCGATGATTGCAGTAACTTTGCAAACCAATAATGCAACTTTGCATTCCAAAGGAATAGAAAATAAGAAATATACATATCAGCAGTTTAAGAAATTAGAATATGTTACAACTTGACAATTTCTATAAGGCTCGCTTCGTGCTGAGCAAAGTAATCAGAAAGACTGAGCTGGTTCACACACCAAGAATCAACCCAGAGAGTGATGTTTATCTGAAGCCTGAATGCCTCCAGAAGACGGGTTCGTTTAAGATTCGCGGTGCTTACTATAAGATTTCGCAACTCACCGACGAGGAGAAGGCGAAGGGTGTGATCGCTTGTTCGGCTGGCAACCATGCACAGGGCGTGGCACTCGGCGCTACAGCCATGGGGGTGAAGAGCCTCATCTGCTTGCCTGAGGGTGCGCCTATCTCCAAGGTAGAGGCTACCAAGCGATTGGGAGCCGAGGTTTGCTTGGTTCCTGGTGTCTATGACGATGCTTACCAGAAGGCATTGCAACTGAAGGACGAGCACGGATATACTTTCGTTCATCCATTCGACGACGAGAATGTCATCGCTGGTCAGGGTACCATCGGACTGGAGATTCTCGACCAACTGCCTGATGTAGAGGCGGTCGTAGTGCCTGTAGGTGGCGGAGGATTGATTTCGGGTGTCGCCTTCGCCATCAAGTCGTTGAACCCTAACGTCAAGGTTTATGGTGTTCAGGCTGAGGGTGCGGCTAGTATGGTACAGAGTCTCCACGATCACAAGCAGGAGAAGTTGCCTTCGGTATCTACCGTTGCCGATGGCATCGCCGTGAAGGAACCAGGAAGCATCACCTTCGAGACTTGCTCCAACTACGTGGACGAAATCGTGACCGTGAGCGAGGACGAGATTTGCGCCGCCATCCTGAAACTTATCGAGAGCGAGAAGATGGTAGCCGAGGGTGCCGGTGCAGCCAGTGTAGCTGCCGTGATGTATAATAAGGTTCCTGTGAAGGGCAAGAAGACCATCTGCGTGGTGAGTGGTGGTAACATCGACGTAACCATCCTGAACCGTGTCATCACCCGTGGTCTTGCCAAGAGCGGTCGTCTCTGCACCATCGAGATGGAGCTGGACGATAAGCCAGGAGAGTTGGTAGAGGTTTGCTCTGTCATCGCCGGACTCGGTGGCAACATCACTGGTGTTCACCACGACCGTTCAGCCAATCGCAAGAAGGTGAATGCCTGCGTGCTCCGCTTGACCATGGAGACAAGAGACGAAGACCACGTAAAGGAAATCAAGGAAGCCTTGGAAGCCAAGGGATTCCACTTGTATATTGTGTAGTTTTTAGTGTTTAATGTTTAGTTATACATTATTAATTATATCACAGCAAATTATTAATTATAAATTAGATAAAAGATTATGAACGCAATTCACACAGACAATGCGCCTGCAGCTATCGGTCCATATAGCCAGGCTATCGAAGTAAACGGTTTCGTATTCGCATCTGGTCAGATTCCTATCGACCCAGCAACAGGCAATTTCGTAGAGGGTGGCATCAAGGAGCAGACCCGCCAGGCGCTCACCAACGCCCAGAACATCTTGAAGGCAGCTGGTACCGACCTCTCTCACGTAGTAAAGACTACCGTATATCTTGACAGCATGGACGACTTCGCTGCCATGAACGAGGTTTATGCCGAGTTCTTCAGCAAGCCATATCCTGCTCGCTCAGCCGTAGCCATCGAGAAGTTGCCTAAGGGCGCACTCGTAGAGGTAGAGGTTTTGGCTGCTAAGTAATATTTATTTTTTATTGCCCTATCAGGGCTAAAAAGATAAAAGTTTGAATGGGAGCAACCATCACATTAAAAAACCTAACGATAGGCTATCGCTCGAAGCGCCAGCTTCGAACGGTAGCCTCAGCTATCAATGCCTCACTCCCAAGCGACAACCTTACTTGCCTCATCGGAGCCAACGGCATCGGAAAATCCACATTATTAAGAACCTTGGTAGGATTTCAGCCACCACTTGATGGAGAAATTCTCATCAAAGACAAGCCCTTATCGTCTTACTCTTCCCAAGAACTAGCCAAGGAAATCGGCGTGGTTCTCACCTCTCGCATCGACACGCCCCAGCTCACCGTCGAAGAAATCATCGGCATCGGTCGTTCTCCCTATACTAGCTTTTGGGGAAATTTATCATCAGCAGATAAAAAAATAGTCACAGATGCCATCCAGCAAGTAGGCATCCAACACCTAACCCACCGCAGCATCCTGGAACTCAGCGATGGCGAACGCCAAAAGGTGATGATAGCCAAGGCACTCGCCCAGCAAACCAGCATCATCATCCTTGACGAGCCTACCGCCTTCCTCGACTTTCCGAGCAAGGTAGAGACCCTTCAGATGCTCCGCCGACTGGCACACGAGCAGCACAAGACCATCCTGCTTTCCACTCACGATGTGGAGCTGGCTCTCCAACTAGCCGACCAGATTTGGCTGATGGAACCAGAACAGTTCCCTACCATTTCACCTCAAGAGAAACCAACCCATAAAGAATGTATTCTATCCCTAGGAACGCCTAGAGAACTAGCAGACACAGGAAGTCTCTCTCGCTTTATCGAGCGAGACGGCATCCATTTCGACAAGGCAAACCTAAGGATAGAGTTGTTGAGCTAAGATTAAAAAGTCTTAGACTTCGAGTGCGTTATTATTTCTTGTCTTTCTTCTTGCCGAACAAGCCTTTTACCTTGCCAAAGGCACCCTTGGCTGCATCACCTACGCTCTTGGCTGCACCCTTTACGCCACCTTCCTTTAGGTCTTGCGCAGATGATTTGCTAGGCACACCACCTTTCAAGCTAGGCTTTGGTGAATAGCCACACAAACTGCCATAATAGTTGTTAAGATGCTCATCATCGGTCAACTTCAACTGATAACTCTTCTTGCCTTCTCTTTTGCTGGTAAGCGTCATCGCCGTAGGGGTTGTACCGTTCAGTGTCATTACGCAAGAATAGGTGACATCGGTTTCCTCCTTAGGTGTAAGGGTAAAGGTCTCCTTGTTGCCAGCCTTCTTATAGTTTGTGATGTTCCAGATTGGAGTCTCGTCACCAGCCTCCATCATAAAGAGTTTCTTCTCACGACAGATGGCACCATGACCATAATCGTGTGTAAACACCTGCACCTGTGCAGAAACAGACATCACCAATGTCAGCAAGATAGCTGTCAAAAAACATTTAGTTCTCATACGCTTATTATTTTAAGTTGCTTAATCTGTCGGCAAATATACTACTTTTTTCCGAAAACTCAGTACTTAAATTATATTTTTTTCTAAATTTCTTCTCGCTTTCTATCTTTTTAGGCTAATTCTAAAGTTAGGAATCATCCTTTCCCACATTACCAAGACTTTGGAAAATATCTTACCACTATTTTCTTATCGTTTTCTTTGTTTTAGGGTTTTCCCCTCCGCTTTTTAGGGATTATCCGATGGCTATCTTCCAAACATGCAGTAATTTTGCATCGTGAATATAAAGGGATTCTTATACAAAGAATGCCGCTATAATAAAAAAGATGTATAACTTAAAAATGACAACGGATATGAAAAGAATAACATTCTTGCTTATGGGCATCATGCTGGCTGCACTGCCTTTATCTGCACAAAACTATCGCAACAGCCGATATTACAACCAACGCACCGGACACCTCGACTATGGGTATCATCAGAAAGACACCGGAACGCCATATTTTGGGTTCAGAATTGGCCCGGCCTTCTCTTACGTCAACTCTGACGACAAACGGCTCGACGGGGGCAACTGGCAGACAGGTTTGAATGTGGGCGTTGTAGCAGGCATTCCACTCAGCAACATTCAGCCCCTCTACTTGGAGGCAGGATTGTCATATATAGAAAAAGGTGGTAAGAAAGACCTTGACAATGGAAAGAAGATGACTTACGACCTCAACTATTTGGAGATACCAGTCGTGCTGAAATACAAATACAACATCGATCCTCATTTCTCCATCCAGCCACAAGTGGGCGGATATTTCGGAGTAGGCGTAGGTGGCAAGATCAAGAACTTTGAGGAACGAGCAGCCCAAAACTCCTTCAACGAGAACAACTTCCAGAGATTGGACGGCGGTCTGCGACTTGGATGCGGCATTGCATACGATATGTTCTACTGCGACCTGACCTACGACATCGGTCTCGCCAACATCTGTCACGACACCTTCGACACTTCCCACAATGGAAGTCTGCAACTCAACTTCGGAGTCAATTTCTAAAATGATAATAAAGGGCTGGTTTCTAAATCAAGAAATCAGCCCTTCGTTCGTTAATAGAAAAGATGTCATAGCATTGCATGAAGATGAAATACGGCCAAATGACCGAATGAGATTCAGCCAAACGACCGAATGGGCACATAAAACATCTTAAAAAGTTGTGGATATCAGATATTTATGCTATTTTTGCCAGCCTTTCGTTAATATTATGTAATTTGCATAATGCAATTTGCATAATTCAAAACAAATAATTATCTTTGCCTACAAATACAAAAGCAAAGAAATATGGAGAATCCGTTTATTATAACAGGAAAGATTAAGCCAGAATACTTCTGCGACAGACAGCAAGAAGCAGAAAGAATCATTAGCAAGGTGACCAATGGGGAAAATCTTGTGCTGATGGCAGCTAGACGTATAGGGAAAAGTAAACTGATAGACTTTTGCCTTGACAAGCCAGCCATCAAAGACCATTTCATCGGCATTTCTATAGACATACTTCGAACTTCAAGCATCAACGAGTTCACTTTCGAATTGGGCAAGGCTGTATTTGAACAGGCAGCCCGCAGAGGAACAAAAATGCTGAAAATGGTGGTGAACACCCTAAAGACCATCAATGGATGTTTCGGGTACGACCCTATATCCAACACTCCAACTTTCAGCCTCTCTTTAGGTGACATTTCCAATCCTATCTATACCTTGGAAGAGATTTTCTCTTGCTTGGAAAAAGCAGACAAGAAGTGCATCGTAGCCATTGACGAGTTTCAGCAGATAGGATATTATCCAGAAAAGAACATGGAGGCCATCCTTAGAACATATATACAGCAATGCAACAATGCCAACTTCATTTTCTCTGGTAGTGAGCGGCATCTCATCAGCAAGATGTTTTCAGAAAAAGCCCATCCTTTCTACAACAGTGCCGACATGATGTATCTGGAGGTGATTCCTCTGGATAAATACACCGAATTCTGCGAGAGATTGTTTCACAAGTTTGGCAAAGACATTTCGAAAGAGGCAATAGCCAAGGTTTACGAAATCTTCGAAGGCAACACTTATTATATGCAAAAAGTGGTACATGAGGCTTTCAACCAAACAGACGTAGCCAACGAGGCTAACGTAGAGATGATGGAGAACATCATCCAGTCGATGGTATTGGACAATGACCACAAATTCAGCGAACTTTTGTCTCGCCTTACCCTTCCACAAAAGGAATTGCTTTATGCCATTGCCAAGGACGGTATTGCCAAGCAACTCACCTCGACAGCTTTCATCAAAAAACACAACTTGCGCTCTGCGAGCAGCGTACAAAGTGCCCTCAAGAAATTGCTGGAGTTTCATCTAGTGTCTACCTCGCAAGCTACATATTATATTGACGACCAACTGATGAAATTGTGGCTGAGGGAGTAGATATAGCAAAGGTATCGTAAAACTCAGACTTTTTTAGAAAAAAGGGATCACCTGCAAAAGTGTGTGGATTGATATACTAAACCAATCATCTTATCGTTCTTTTTAAAATAAAGCCTGAAAAGATGAAAGAATATATAGCACTTGCAACTTGTATCCTACCAGAAGGAATGTTAGATTGGTTTAATCAGAAAGATGTGCGTCTTACTGCGAACAATGGTAAGACCTCAATCCACATATATCTTGATGAAAATGAGAAAATTCCGGTGCCTATAGGCAAGATTCCGTAGATGAGAAGCGTCCTTCTAGATAGGGTATGCTCCCCTCACGAAAGCGATCATACCGGCACCGGATGACATCTAAGTCGATGGAAAAATATGACCTTGACGATGTTTGCCATAAAGCCCACCAAGATGCAGCTTATCCATCACGCTATCCATCACGATTTTGGGGATTATTACTCTTGTCTTCTAACTACTAAATACTTCCATCCATCATTAAATCGCTTGCGCTTGATGCCATTAATCTGGGATAGCTGACGACCAAAGGCTATCAGACTATTCAGTTTCACCGATGAACCGATGTGGCTCTTCAACTCCTGGAATATCTCGGCGGCAGAAAGATATGTGCCCAATCTCTCGCTATCGGTCAAGTCGAAATACAGTCCGAAATACTGGGCTATCGGTGAAACCACCTCAAACTTACGATTGCTCTCCATCACCAACTTGGTTTGTTCGGCATCGAAATAACACTTCTCGCCGGCACGCAAGGCTGCCAAGGCCTGCGCATAAAGTTGTTCATAATTCGGAACATGGCTTACGTCTATCGGACCCGTCAGCTCTACCCCCAGGAAGCGGCGGTTGCCCGACGGGTCGGAGAGAATGTCCTCCATATTGCTCGTGGCGATAAAAGAGGCTAATCTCGGGAACTCCTCCACATGACTTCCGTAGGGCGGTTTCATCTTCACGCTAGGCAACTGGATAAGATTTTTCAAGAACCCCTGCTGCACCTGAGGTGAGATCTGATTGAACTCATCTAGATTGATGAGCAAGAACTGAGCCATCGCCTGAAAAACCTGACGTTTTTCTGACAATATCAGATTGTCATTGTATCCCCACTGAAGCTCCAACGGAACCAAACTCCTGCAAAAAGTACTTTTGTTGTAACCCTGGCGAGAGATAAGAAGCGGGGCCACGGAGTTGCCATATTTGCGATGACCATAGGCGCGCCACTGGTCCACCATCCCGAGAAACCAAGTGTAAAACCAATCCTCCCAATAAGGATTGTCGGTAGGCACCGTGCGAGCCAAGGCACGGATATAATCCTTACCGTCCCACTTGCCATCACACTCGAAGAGGAACTTTTCCACAGGATTATAGCTCTCTATGTAATCAGACTCCAAGAAATTGCGTACATCCTTGATACTCACACGGATATTGGCAAGTTGCACCTCCAACGTCATACGCTTTTGCACACGACCATCCACAGGTTGAAAACCCCACCAATCTTTTTCTTTCGGTCGATATTCTGTGTATTTCATCACCGAATTATACCGAAATTCATATTTTTTGCGCAACATTTTCATCATCCGCAAGATATTGTCGCTCAATCCCTTGCTATCTTTATCCACATCGTTATCCACTTTATCCACATCCACGCCTTCCACGTTATCCACAACTTTATCCACGGTGTGGATAACCTCGGAAAGCACCAATCCTACCGCATCTGGATTATAATACGGCAGTGCATCCTGCGTGAGCAGGAAATCGGAATGTACGGAAGGCTCCGGCATCTGCAACGTAGCCTTCACCAAGGTTTGATAAAGGGGCGCAAAAGTGCGGAAAGCCAACTTATAGATTCTGTCAGCCTCCGCCTCATCATCCGGCAAGGCACCCTGGGCCAGCGAATATTTTACCAGCGCATGAAGGCTGATGCCATCGGCACCCATAAAGGCGGCGAGGGTAGAAGGCATGGCTGCCACTTTGCGCTTGGCATCCTCCACCATCCATACTTCCTTTATATTGACAAATGTAAGCAAAAGCAAACCGTTGTTTTTCTTCACGACCAGACTGCCATTCGCCGATTTCTGAAACTCAGCCGCAGGGCACACGTGCATCCAAGTGGGCATGTCCTTGTAGCCATCATAGCCATGGGTAAGATAAGGCACAAACTCACGAAATCTAGCCACCGTATTCTTGGCATCATCGTTCGTAATGCGCTCCAAGAATTTCTCCACGGTCTTGGTGCTAACCAATAGCTGATTGTTTCTGTCTCTATGTATGATTGTAAATTTCATTTCCCTACTTTTTAAATTGTTTTAAGCGTCACAACCAAGTGTTTCGAGCGTCTGTACCAACCGTTTTAAACGTTGGAACATTTTGTTTCTGCCTAGGAAACATTTTGTTTCTCGGCAGGAAACATTTCGTTTCTGCCCGAGAAACACTTTGGCAGGCTTATCCCTAGATTTGCTTGACAAGCCTTGGGCTGCTCGGCTCCACGTGCCTACTCAAAAGCGAAGCCTATTTCCGAAGCATAGTGGTCGTAGGTAGGCGCCTCGTAACCATGCTGTTTGAAAATCTTAGCCACGACATCCTGCTCTTCTGGCGAAAGATGCTTCTCGCCACGATACACACGATAATAAGAGGTACGACTACCCAACGCATCCATGATGGCACCCTTGATGTTTGGCACATCCCGATGTTTCACCTGGTCGAAGATGCGGTTCACCCCCCAAGCCGCCCGATACAACCTTACTCGCATAAAGTGCTTGCAAGGGCCATGGAGGTTGGCGTCGGGAAAGACCGCCTTGCCCATCGTATCGCCTTCGGGCTTATACTTAGACGAGATAAAGCGGATACACTCTGCAGTGCGTGGGCATTCTGCATTAAAACAATACGTCCAGTCGTAGGTGATGAGACCACGAACGAAGTCTGGGTCATTAAGATTGATTCCCATAGATTTAGGGATTTTAAAGAT
>DBLF01000130.1:92578-95874 GCA_002297965.1 Candidatus Segatella papionis | reverse complement strand
TACTTATCAAGAGCAACGCCAACCTTCTTCAAAGTCTCGTTATCCTTCAAAGTATTGAATGACAATGGCTTAACAGCGAATGCAGCCATATTATAAGTAGGAGCTACCTGAGTTTTCTTAACGAACTTCTTAGTCTCTGGATTCCACAAATAGTACTCAGCCTTAACAGTGTAAGCCTTCAACTGATTGTTAACAGAGCTATAGAGAGCTGTACCAATCTGGCTCAAGTTCAAGTTGGTCTCCTTAGGGTTCTGCAACTTAGCGAGCACGTTCTTAGCAGCCTCCTTCAACTCACCCTTGTTCAAAGAGAAGTCATCGTTAGCAGGGTCTGTAGCCTTCACAGGGATAGCATAGAAACCGTTAGAAGAAACTTCAGCTACTGCTCTAGAAACACCATAAGTCAATACCTTATCTGTGTTCTGAAGCTGACCGAGTTCGAAACCCTTAGCCTCGTTACCCTGGCTATCTACCAACTTCAAGCTTGTGATGCAAGCTGGGTCAATCTCTGTAGGGTTCAAAGAAACATAAATCTTACCAGCATTTTCGTCGTTCAAAAGCTCACCGCTCTTGATACCCCAATCCTGGCTAGTCTGAGAAGCTGTGCCATAGAAAGAAGCAGCCAAGTTCAACTGTGTACCAACAAATGCTGCGTTGAAGTAGCCCAATACTGGGTTCTCTGTTGCATTGATTGCAATGTTGTTGAGATTCTTGTTGATAAGGAAGTCGAAAGCCATATCATAGTTGTCCTCCAACTGCTGGCGTGCGTCTGCCTCGTTAGCAATAGCCTCACCATTTGCAGTAATCTTCTCCAACAAAGATGTCTCCAACTGCTGACGAGCCTGATCATCAGTAGAACGCAACTCCTCAATAGCGGCATTGAGTTCATCCTTTGCAGACTCAATCTTCTCATCAGTATATGCCTTAGAAGCTGACACTGCAGCATCCAAAGAAGCATACTGACCAAAAGCAGTATTAAATTTGTTGTCAAGACCATCGATCAAATCCTTGTTCTCTTGGATACGACGCTCAAGAGCTTCCTTGTCTGCAGCATGGTCTGCCTTTGTCTCCAAAGTGTTGGTGATGTCAATCAACGCTTGCTTTTCCTTAGCGATGGCATCAGCAAGAGAAAGGCTAGTGTTGTAAGCACTGTCGCTTTCGTGGTCTGTACAAGACACGAAAGTGCTTGCTCCACCCACCAAGAGGGCAGAGAAGAGCATAATACTAGTTAATTGTCTTTTCATTTTTATAAAAAATTTAATTAAACTTATGTTGTCTAACTCTATATAGTTTAGAAGATGTAGGTTTGACGAGCTTGTCAAAGCAGCATTGAGTTTCCTTGTTTAGCTATGGTCTTACCTTTTCTCTCCTATTCTTTTCATTCTTAGTTTTTGTTCCTTCTGTTACCAATTTGTATATATACCGCTGCAAAGTTAAAGCTTTTTTTTGGATTGAAGACTTTTTGCTAGTAGTATTTTACAAAAGTCGTAAGTTTTTTAAAGCTTTTTAAGTCTTTTGTCACCATTTTCCCTAGCTCACCCTCATTTTTCCATATTTTTCCTTCCTAGCTTTTGACAGACAACTTGATTTACATCAATAGCTTGTTTTCTGCACCAAGGAGCGGTAAACAAAGATGTCATCCTCCGCCGTCCCTCACTATATAATAAGGTAGTTTCTTGGATTACATATCTTCCATAGACAAGCCTTGGTAGGCAACCTCATACTTCTTAAATTTACCCGTGGCTTGAAAGAAATGCTCAGCCTTATCTTTCAGAATTCCAATATTCACATCCTTGGCTTGTCGCTTCACCTCGTAGAAAGTAACCTTTTGCTCCAGTTCGTCGGCAGCAATGATGTCAATCTCGTTCTCTCCCTTTCTGTCCCACCACGATGAAATATGGGTATATTCCTCGCTCTCTACCATCACAGCCTTGAAGTACCTTTCGAGCACACGTCCAGTATAGGTGGTATAATCTCGATCCATCAACACCTTGAGTTTCTTGTTGGCACCTACTTCCAGCATATATCCATACTTATATATATACCGAAACCAAATGCGCAAGAAATTATCCTCAATCTGATAGCGAATGTTGCGATTGCTCTTTTGGAACATCGGCACATAGCGAGAAATCAAACAGTAGTCGTTCTCTAGTTTTGATAGATACCCCGACAGTTCCACCTTCATAATACCTTCCAAATCCGAACGAGTGGTGCATCCAGAAGCTATGAGCTGCAAAACTTCGAAATATCGGGCATAGTCCTTACCAAACTCCTCGATAAGCATATTCTTTCCCTCATATATGAAATAGGAGTTCTTGGCGACAAACTTCTCCGTCATCAGTTCTTTGGTTGTGGCACCCGCATCCATCATCATCTCCACATACTCTGCCACTCCACCCGTATAGGAATAGAGAGCCAGCAAATCTTCCGATGTATAGGAAGAATTGTAAGTACCCAATATTTCCTTGATGACTGAAGGAGGAAAAGGCGCGACCTTGATTTCGCCAGTCTGCCTGCCATAGAGCGGCTGTTTGTTGTTCTTGAAGATGATGTTCATCAGCGAATATACCGAGCCACAAACGACAAGGTTGACACGAGCCTCCTGCTTGTGCAAGTCCCATATTTTCTGCATATCCGAAAAAATGGAAGGGTTCACTCGCTTGAAATCCTGAAACTCGTCGATGAGAATGGTGAGAGGTCGAGTTTTGGAAAGCTGAAGCAAGTACTTGAAAATATCGGCAAACCGTGTCACCTCTCCGAGAATAGGAACTTGTAGTTTTTCCGTGATTTCCGCCACAAAATCCTTACACAGTTCTGCCTCAGATTTCCTTGCCACAAAAAGGTAAAGCAAATCTTCAACATTCTCGTAAGCCTTGAGCAACAAGGAAGTTTTCCCGCTTCTTCTACGCCCAGTGACAATGGTGAAGCGAGCTGTTTGCATCGACAATCTGCGAATGTCGTGCAATTCTTCTATTTCGTCTTTTCTACCAAAAAACTTCATACACTTATTTAAATTTAATCAAACATTTTCGAAACAGCGGTTTCGGAAACAGCGGTTTCGAATGCAAAATTACAAAAACTGCACTGTATATCAAAGGTTTTTATTCTTTTTTAAGCAATTATTTTTTAGGTTTCCGCACATGACATTTTCGGAACGGCGGTTTCGGATACAAAAAAAGGGAGGCAAACCTCATCACAAGGTCCGTCTCCCCTACTTATAGTTATAAATAACCGATATTATTGTTTCAAATATCTTAGCATACCCAGGAATGATTACTTGTTCAAGAACTTATCTACCT
>DBLF01000130.1:89922-92499 GCA_002297965.1 Candidatus Segatella papionis | reverse complement strand
ACGAATACATTCTCGGCAAACTCAGGCTGCTGTGGCTTCAAGAAGCCCATTGCCAAGAACACAGCCTCTGCCTTGATAATCTCTGGCTCACCAGCCTCAACCATCAATGGGCGACCGCCCTCTGGGTTTGGCTTCCAGTCGATAGGCTGTACCTTGACACCCGTCAACTTGCCGTTCTTGCCCAAGAACTCCAAGGAGTTGATGTTCCAACGACGTGTACATCCCTCCTCATGACTAGAGGTAGTCTTGAGGGTGCGAGGCCAGTTTGGCCAAGGATTCTTAGGATCCTCAGGACCTTCCACAGGCTTAGGCATAATCTCAATCTGAGTTACGCTCTTGCAACCCTGGCGATGTGCGGTACCGATACAATCGGAACCCGTATCACCACCACCGATGACCAAGACATCCTTGCCCTTGCAGTTGACGAGTTCATCTTTCTTGAACTCCATGCCTGCCAAGATTCGGTTCTGCTGAGATAGCAATTCGAGGGCGAAATAAACACCCTTCAAGTCACGTCCAGGAATCTTCAAGTCACGAGCGGTTGGAGTACCTGTGGATACCACGTAGGCATCGAAGCCCTCAGGCAACTTGGTGACATCAATCTTCTCATTGTATCTGAACTCGATGCCCTCTTCCTCCAACAGGCGGAGACGGCGGTCGATGATGCTCTTGTTGAGCTTGAAGTTTGGAATACCGTAACGCAACAAGCCACCTGCGTTCTCACGTGCCTCAAACACCGTTACCTTGTATCCCTTGTGGTTCAACTGGTTGGCTGCTACCAATCCCGCAGGACCGGCACCGATGACAGCCACCGTCTTGCCGTTGCGCTCAGGTATCTCCACATGAACATAGTCCTCGGAGAAGGCGTGCTCCACGATGGCGCACTCATCCTCACGGTTGGTGGTTGGCTCATGATCCATGAGATTCAGCACACAAGCCTTCTCACAGAGTGCAGGACAGATACGTCCTGTGAACTCTGGGAAGTCGTTGGTGGAGTTGAGGAGTCGATAAGCCAACTCCCAGTCGCCCTTGTAGAGGGCATCGTTCCACTCAGGTGCCTTGTTGCCCAATGGACAAGCCCAGTGGCAGAAAGGCACACCACAGTCCATGCAACGAGAAGCCTGCTGACGGCGGTCGTTGCTATTCAAAGTTTGTTCTACCTCGCTGAAATCGAGGATTCTATCGTGAATTGGTCTATAACCCGCTTCCTTGCGTGGTATAGTCAAAAATGCTTTTGGATTTCCCATCTTTCTTCTAACTTTAAAATTAGTAATCGCGCTGCATATCCGCAATCTTCTGCTGCAACTTCTTCACCTGCTCCTCCTGGAGTACTCGCTTGTATTCGATTGGCACTACCTGGATGAACTCCTCCACATAGTGGTTCCAGTCGTCGAGCATGGTGCGGGCGAGCTTACTGCCTGTGTAGAGGTAGTGCTGGCGAATCAACTCGTGCAACTCCTTGCGATAGGTGCTGTCCTCCACGAGGTTGATCTCCACCATGTCCATGTTACAGAAGTAGTCGAAGTTGTGGTTCTTGTCCCATACGTAGGCTACACCACCACTCATACCAGCGGCGAAGTTACGGCCTGTCTCACCGAGCACTACCACGCGACCACCTGTCATGTACTCACAGCAGTGGTCACCGGCACCCTCGATGACGGCGATGGCACCTGAGTTACGTACACCGAAGCGCTCACCTACCTTACCGTTGATGTAAAGCTCACCACTTGTGGCACCGTAGAGACCGGTGTTACCAGCGATGATGTTGTCCTCGGCAGAGAAGTTGCTGCGGATAGGAGGAAGGATGGAAATACGACCTCCTGAAAGTCCCTTGCCAAAGTAGTCATTGGTCTCACCCTCAAGCTTGAAATCGACACCCTTCACCAAGAAGGCACCGAAGCTCTGACCAGCGGAACCCTTGAACTTCACGTTCACGGTCTTGTCTGGCAAACCTTCCTCACCATACTTGGCTGCGATGACACCACTCAACATGGCACCTGCGGCACGGTCGGTATTCTTGATGGCGAAGTCGAGGTTCACTTCCTCTTGCTTCTCGATGGCATTCTGAGCGCCACGAATCAACTGCTGGTCGAGCACGTTGTCGAGGTCGTGAATCTGTTCGGTGGTATGATAGAGTGAGCAATGACCTGTCTCACGATGCAAGAGGCGAGAGAAATCAAGCAAGTCTGTCTTCTCCTCGATGCTCTTAGCCACCTCTGGCTCAAGAGCGTTCTCACCTGTTGTAGGAACCACCTCCTCGTCGCTCTTGCGAACGATGAGCTCGGTATGACCGATGATGTCGTTCAAAGAGGTGTAACCCATCTCAGCCAAGTACTCACGTACCTCTTCTGCCATGAAGCGGAAGTAGTTGATGAGGTACTTGTAGCTGCCACGGAAGTGGGCACGGAGCTTAGGATCCTGTGTAGCCACACCCATAGGACAGGTATTCAAGTTACACTTACGCATCATCACACAACCCAACACGATGAGGGCGGCTGTACCGAAGCTGAACTCCTCAGCACCGAGCAAAGCCATGAGGATGACGTCGCGACCACTCTTCAACTGACCATCGACCTG
>DBLF01000130.1:88431-89798 GCA_002297965.1 Candidatus Segatella papionis | reverse complement strand
GCACCCGTACCACCCTCGGCACCAGAGATGACGATGAGGTCGGCCTTCGCCTTAGCCACACCGGCAGCGATGGTACCCACACCGCTCTCAGCCACGAGTTTCACGGAGATAGCAGCCTTAGGGTTCACGTTCTTGAGGTCGAAGATGAGCTGAGCCAAATCCTCGATACTATAGATATCGTGATGAGGTGGAGGAGAAATCAAGCTGATGCCAGGGATAGAGTGACGGGTCTTGGCGATGACCTCGTTGACCTTGAAGCCAGGCAACTGACCACCCTCACCCGGTTTAGCACCCTGTGCCACCTTGATTTGGATTTCCTCTGCATTCACGAGATATTCTGTTGTCACACCGAATCGACCAGAAGCCACCTGCTTGGTCTTGCTGGAGAGGCTGATGCCATCCACTGTAGCGTGGAAGCGCTCATTGTCCTCACCACCTTCACCAGTGTTGCTACGAGCACCGAGGGCATTCATGGCGAGAGCCATTGCCTCGTGGGCCTCCTTAGAGAGGGCACCGAAACTCATGGCACCTGTTACGAAGTGCTTTACGATTTCCTCCACTGGCTCCACCTTGTCGATAGAGATAGGGTTCTTGCGGAAACCGAAGAAGTCACGAATGAAGATAGGCTCCTGCTTATCGTCAACGAGATGTGTATATTTCTTGAAGAGATTGTAATCGCCCTTGCGAGTAGCGAGCTGCAAAGTAGCGATGGTCTCTGGGTTCCAAGCGTGCTTGATACCGTCCTTGCGGTAGTGGAACTGTCCGAGACTTGGCAAGAAGTCGAGCTTCTTGGTCTGGAATGCCTTGTCGTGGAGACGGATGGCATCGCGTGCGATGGTCTCCAAGCCGATACCGCCGATAGTGCTGACCTCTGTGCCGAAGTAGTTCTTCAAGAGGCTCTCGCTCAAACCGATGCTCTCGAAAATCTTGGCGCCACGGTAACTACGGATGGTAGAGATACCCATCTTAGCCATAATCTTGAACAAGCCCTTCTTCACAGCCTTGATGTAGTTCTGCTCGGCTGTATGGTAATCCTCCTGAATCTTGCCACGCTTTACGAGGTCGTCGAGTACGGCGTAAGTCAAGTAAGGACAGAGGGCAGAAGCACCGTAACCCAACAAGAGGGCTGCGTGCATCACCTCACGAATCTCACCACTCTCTACGATGAGGGCGGTCTGTACACGCTTACCTGCATCAATCAAGTAATGGTGTACGGCACTCACAGCCAACAAAGATGGGATGGCTGCGTGGGTCTCATCCACGCCACGGTCGGAGAGGATGATATAGTTGTAACCGTCATCGACACTCTGGGCAGCCTGCTTGCAAAGCTCATCGAGAGCCTCGTGCAAACCTTCCTCGCCCTTCGC
>DBLF01000130.1:81245-88339 GCA_002297965.1 Candidatus Segatella papionis | reverse complement strand
TTGGTCAAGATTGGGTGTGGCAAGCGCACCATCTTGCAGTTGGTCTCGTCTGGGTTCAAGATACCTGAGCCTACACGACCAATGTACTCGGTAAGACTCATCACGAGGTTCTCACGGATGGAGTCGATGGCAGGGTTGGTAACCTGTGCGAACTGCTGACGGAAGTAGTTGAAGAAAATCTGTGGCTGGTCTGAGAGTACGGCAAGTGGAGTATCGTTACCCATGGATGCGGTAGGCTCCTGACCCTTGGTAGCCATTGGGATGATGGTACCGTCGATGTCCTCCTCGCCGAAACCAAACTCCAGTTCCTTGCGAGTCAAGTTCTCCACTGAGTTATCCACCTTACGACCGCTGCGGAGCTTTTCGAGTTCGATACGGTTGGTGTTCAACCACTGGCGGTATGGATGTGCGGCAGCCAAACGCTCCTTGATTTCACCATTATAGTAAATCTTGCCTTCCTGGGTATCGATCAAGAGAATCTTACCAGGCTGGAGGCGTCCCTTCTCGGCAATCTCCTGTGGGTCGAAGTCCATCACACCGACCTCGGATGCAACGACCATCATGTCGTTCTTGGTGATGGTGTAGCGGGCAGGACGAAGACCGTTTCTATCGAGCATACCACCGGCATAGCGACCATCGCTGAAGAGCAAGGCAGCAGGACCATCCCATGGCTCCATCAAGATAGAGTGATACTCATAGAATGCCTTCAAGTCTTCGGAGATTGGGTTCTTGTCGTTGAAGCTCTCAGGTACCATGACTGCCATGGCGTGAGGCAAAGACAAACCACTCATCACGAAGAACTCGAACACGTTGTCGAGACTGGCAGAGTCACTCATGTTAGGCTGTACGATAGGAGAGATCTCACGAATATCGCCGAGAGCCTCGCTGCTCAACACACTCTCACGAGCCTTCATCCATGCACGGTTACCACGGATGGTATTGATCTCACCATTGTGGCAGAGGAGACGGAAAGGCTGAGCCAAGCTCCATGTAGGGAAGGTGTTGGTAGAGAAGCGAGAGTGAACGAGTGCCAAACCGCTTGTGAAATAATTATTGGTCAAGTCAGGATAGTATTGACGCAACTGGAGGCTGCTCAACATACCCTTATATACAATGTTCTGATTGGAGAGCGAACAGATATAGAAATCTGGATCGGTGATACGTTTCTCGATGCGCTTACGAATCAAATAAAGTGTGCGCTCGAAGACATCCACCTTGTCGTCGGTAACACCGGTGATGAACACCTGTTTGATGGCAGGCTCATTCGCCAAGGCTGCCTCACCGAGACAATCAGGGTTGGTAGGCACGTTGCGGAGGTGCATCAACTGGAGTCCCTCACGTTCGATTTCCTCGATCATGATGGAGAGGATGTCCTGCTGTTTCTTCTCGTCCTTAGGCAAGAAGACGAGGCCCGTACCATATTTTCCCTTTTCTGGCACTGGGATACCCTGAAGAAGAATAAACTCATGTGGAATCTGGAGCATGATACCTGCGCCGTCACCCGTCTTGTTGTCGGCTCCCTCAGCACCACGATGGCGCATGTTCTCAAGAACCTTCAAGGCGTTATCGACCAGCTCATGACTCTTGTTACCGTGGATGTTAACCACCATACCTACGCCACACGCATCGTGCTCATAGGCTGAACTGTACAATCCTTTTTCCATTTCTTGTTCGTTTTATCGGTTATTTATATAACTATACTTTTCTAATTTGAGGAAGATGTGCAATCCCCCGATTTACTTATACGCTTGCTCGTGTACTCCTGCCACAGCACGACCGCTTGGGTCGTTCTGGTTCTTGAAGGAAGCATCCCAGGCTAGAGCCTCGGCGGTAGAGCAAGCTACGCTTGGTACACTAGGCACACTCTTGGCGGCACTGTCGCTTGGGAAGTGCTCGGCGAAGATGGAGCGATAATAGTACTCCTCCTTGTTCTGTGGAGGGTTGATAGGGAATCGCTCGGCGGCATGTGCCATCTGCTCGTCGCTCACGGCGGAAGCGGTGATTTGCTTCAAGGTGTCGATCCAAGAATAGCCCACTCCATCGGAGAACTGCTCCTTCTGACGCCAAGCCACCTGCTCTGGCAGCAAGTCGGCGAATGCCTCACGAACCACCTTCTTCTCGATGGTCTTGTCTGGACACATCTTCAAGACTGGGTTCATGCCCATTGCTACATCCAAGAATTCCTTGTCGAGGAATGGCACACGGCCTTCGATGCCCCAAGCAGCCAAACTCTTGTTGGCTCTCAAGCAGTCGTAGAGGTAGAGTTTGCCGAGCTTGCGGACGGTCTCCTCATGGAATGCCTTGGCATCCGGTGCCTTGTGGAAGTAGAGGTAACCTCCGAACACCTCGTCGGCACCCTCGCCAGAGAGCACCATCTTGATACCCATGCTTCGGATGACACGTGCCAAGAGATACATTGGGGTAGATGCACGGACGGTGGTTACATCGTAAGTCTCGATGAAGTAGATGACATCACGGATGGCATCCAAACCTTCCTGGATGGTGTAGTTGATTTCGTGGTGTACGGTACCGATGTGCTCAGCCACCAAACGAGCCTTTGCCAAGTCTGGCGCACCCTTCAAACCTACGGCGAAGGAGTGCAAGCGTGGCCAGTAGGCCTTGGTCTCGCCGCCGTTCTCCACACGAGTGGTGGAATATTTCTCGGCAATGGCTGAGATGACGGATGAATCGAGACCACCACTGAGGAGCACACCGTAAGGTACATCGCTCATCAACTGGCGTTTTACTGAAGCTTCGAGTGCATCGTGGATTTCAGTCACCGCAGCCTTTTCCTGAGGCTCAGCCTCAGCGAGTTGTTCGGCAGCCTTCTTGGTATCGTCGATCTGATATTTCTTCTGCATGGTAGCATACTCGAACCAATCGCGAGTATAATAACGCTTCATGCCAGGAGTCTTGCTATAGTAATAATGACCTGGGAGGAATGGCTCGTAGTGGTCGCACTGTCCTTCGAGAGCCTTGAGCTCAGAGGCAACCATCACCTTTCCATCTTTGTCGTAGCCAATGTAGAGAGGAATCACGCCGATAGGGTCACGGGCAATCAAAAACTCATCACGCTCTACATCGTAAAGGGCGAAAGCAAAGATGCCATTGAGTTCTTCGAGCATCTTGCAGATGCGCTCGTGTACGGCATCCTCGTCCTTATATATTAAGGTGGTGAAATCGGTATCTTCACGCATCTCACGGTAGAGGGAAAGAATCACCTCACAATCGGAACCTGTCTGGTACTGGTATTTGCCAGCGAAACGATTTCGGATGTCCTGATGATTGTAAATCTCACCGTTTACGGCAAGCACCTGTTTCTTGTCAGGGGCAAACAAAGGTTGGCGACCACTCTCAGGGTCGACGATACTCAATCGCTCATGTGCCAGAATAGCGGAACCACCACAATAGATGCCGCTCCAGTCTGGTCCGCGATGACGGATCTTCTGACTCATACGAAGTGCTTTCTGTCGTAATTCAGGAGTTTGTTCCTGGATATTGAAGATAGATACGATTCCACACATAATATCTTTTCCTTTCTTTTACGGTTATTTATAACTACTTGTTCGCACTAGAAAACCTATACTCAAACGAGAAATTCTAGCAAAATATAACATTTTGTTATGTTTCGGCTGCAAAATTACTACTTTTTGATAGAATAAAGAAAGAAAACACTACATTTTGTATTACTTTATACTTTACAGTATCAATTTAAAAGAATTTAATAGTTTTCACCTTACGATTTGCAAGGTCAAAAACAAAGAAGCCTTACAAATCGTAAGATAGAAAGAAATACAAGAATCCGTCTTCGCATTTCGGTCTATATACCTCCGGACAGAGACACTATCTTTTCTCCAACCCCTCATTCTCCTTACGCAAGAACTCTTCCATACGTTCCTTGGAAGGAACATTGAGCTGGTACTTGGAAACAAAGACATTCTCATCGAGGTCGAGCAAGGTATATTCTGCCATTTCCTGCCCTACTTCCGAACAGAGCAAGACACCGATAGGTGGATTATCATCTGGCTGCATGATATTCTTACGATAATAAGCAAGATACATGTGAAGCTGGGCAGTATCAGCATAATTGAGGCGAGAGGACTTCAATTCAAATATGACATGCCGCTTCAAAATTCGATGGTAAAACACCAAGTCTGCCTTGAAATATCGATCATCTATAAGCATTTTCTTCTGGCGTTCCTCAAAACAGAAGCCCATGCCAAGCTCCAAGATAAACTCCTACAAGTGGCCGAGAAGCGCTGTCTCCAAGTCCGATTCTTCCACCACATCTTTGGCTTGCAAGCCCAAGAACTCAAAGGTAAAAGGCGACTTGATGTCGAGGGCCAAGCTATCGGTCTCAGCCTTGCCATCCACCAATTTAGCCAACGCCTCAGGCTTCTGGCTCCATCCACTACGATAATAGTAGTTGGAGTCTATCTGGCGCTGAAGTTCACGCACACTCCAAGTGCCTCGGATTGCCATCGTCTCGTAGAAGGCTCGCTCCAAAGGATCTTTGAGAGGTAATAAAAGGGAAAGATGAGAAAATGATAATTTATTAAATAACAATTCCGGTTTTGTTTGAACAGAAATACTCTTTTGACATACAGTCGGGAATTGTGCAGACGCTGTCTGCGCAATTATATCCTTCTTATTTTCAATTGTTTGAAATTGTGCAGACACTGTCTGCACAATTGAAGGCAATGATTTTACAAAGTTTGCAATCTGACCATTCAAAGCCGCATAAGTCAAATAGAACTTTCTATAAATATTTAAACTTCTATAGCTAAACGTCTTCTTATCCTTCAATCTCTCTGCAAGATTTTGAAGAAGACGTTCGCCATACTTTGCTCTATCGGCGCCGTTCTGTTCATACTCCACGATGTAATAGCCAGTGAGCCAGGCCTTGGCTGTAACATGTCGGTTGATTACAAGGCGGGCACTGCTCTGCAACACATCCTGCGTTTGCTGGATATGTGCTACAAGACCATCAAAGCTGTTGGCTTGTACCGGATTGCTTGGATTCATTTTTATCATAATACATTGTTTTTTGAATTGATTAGTCAGCTTCAAGATAGAGATAGACTTGTCGGTTTATCCTATTCTGCCAATTATTCGGCAAAAATAACAAAAAGAAGGGAAATATGCAAATTTTCAAGCCATTACTTCTTGATAGTCAGCTATATTTACCTCTTCTTGCACGCATATTATATGAAAAAAGCGACCGACAGCCCTCTGCAAAGAGCTATCGGTCGCCAATATGTAAAAAACTTAAACCCAAAATCTTATGGCTGGAGAGTAAAACCTACTACAAAGTAAGCTTTCTCAGTACTAGGGTTGGCTGCCACCTGAGCGAAGACAGGAACAGAGAAGGAATCTGTAATCTTCAAGTCCTTGGTTGCCTTCACTGAGACATTGGTTACGGCGAAACCGTTGGCATCGCCATAGAAGCTAGTAGCGTATGGCACAGCACCTACAGCTGCCTCCCAATCGCATCCACCCAACTTGAAAGGAGCGGTAGCCTCAACATAGGATGAATAAGCACGGTCGCCATCCTTGTTATAACCATCGTTACCAGCGAAGTTGGTGTACCAGTTCAAGGCAACAGGTCCGAAATCGTAACCGATGTTAGCCTCAAATACATGAGAGGTGTCATGAGCCTTGTAAGCAAAATACTTCTCATTAGGAGAGTTGAACCAGTAATCAGTTACGCCGATGTGGAAACCACCTGTAGTATAAGATGCGGTGAGGTCGAACTCCTTGGTATCAGATGGCTCAGAGATGCCAACACTTCCCCAAGCACTCAGAGAGAACCCCTTGTAACCGATGCCGAGGGTAGGCTGCAAAGAGATAGATCCCAAGTCCTGACCACGCCAGTAGTACTGACTTACGATGTCAGCGCCAATGGAAGTCTCCACCTTGTCCTGTGCCATGGCAGCAGGAGCGAATGCCATCAAACCGAGTGCCAAGGCACCCATCTTCTTTATATCAAAATGCTTCATAATCTCTCAATTTTATGTTAAACATCAACCTTCTCTATGGGAAGGATTCCTTACATCACCCTTCCAACAGAAGGACTTCTTCCACGCCTCCTTCATTTGGTAAAGTTTTGGATGGCAAAGGTACTAAAATTTCCTTTGCGCACCAAAACTTTTTTAATATATCTCTCTCTCGTACTTCAAAAATTAGTTGTAGCAGCTCTCACCATGCTCATAGATGTCGAGACCTTCCTCCTCGATTCGCTTGTCAACACGGAGACCGCAAATCTTCTTGATAGAGTAGAAGAGGATGATACCTGTAACGGCTGCCCAAGCGTCGATGCAAAGGATACCGAAGCACTGTGCGCCGAAGAATCCGAAGCCACCACCATAGAAGGCACCGCCGTCGATGGCGAAGAGACCTGTCATCAAGGTACCGAAGATACCACATACACCATGTACTGAACTTGCACCAACAGGGTCGTCAATGTGAAGCTTGGTGTCGATGAACTCGATAGAGAACACGAGGATGATACCAGCCAAGAGACCGATGATGAATGAACCAAGTGGGCTAACCAAGTCGCAACCTGCAGTGATAGCTACCAAACCAGCCAAGATACCATTCAATGTCAATGAGAATGATGGCTTGCCATACTTGATCCAAGAGGTGAACATAGTACCAAGACCACCAGCAACAGCTGCCAAGTTGGTTGTCAAGAACACGTGGCTGATAGCTACACGGTTAACCTCACCAGAAGCAGCGAGCTGAGAACCAGGGTTGAATCCGAACCATCCGAACCAGAGGATGAATACACCGAGGGCAGCAGCCATCAAGTTGTGACCAGGGATAGCGACGCTCTTGCCGTTGCGATACTTGCCGAGACGAGGGCCAAGGCAAATGGCACCAACCAAGGCGAGTACACCACCTACGCTATGTACGATGGCAGAACCAGCGAAGTCATGGAAGGCTGCACCGAAGGTGTTCATCATGAATGAACCAGCCTCGCTGTTGCAGAGCCAGCCACCACCCCATGTCCAGTGACCTTCCACTGGGTAGATGATCAATGAGATGAAGAATGAATAGATGCAATACATTGAGAACTTGGTACGTTCTGCCAT
>DBLF01000130.1:51162-81076 GCA_002297965.1 Candidatus Segatella papionis | reverse complement strand
TCGACGAAGTTCTTAAACAAGATGTTCGCGGTGTTTTTACTACGGGTGAAACCCGCCTCGCAGAGGGCAAATCCCGGCTGCATGAAAAAGACCAACATGGCTGCTAGGAGCATCCACACGGTATCTACTGAAATTCCTAAATCCTGTACACTCATAATCTTTTTACTTTTAAGTGTTGTACGTTATCCCAATCTCAAAAATTGACTGGATATGAAAACTATCTTCCTCCCATCAAACTATATGTAACTTATAGCTTCTTATCAATCCTCTATAAATTACTTCTCCTGCTCAGCATTATAGAGTGCGATGTCACCTCTTTCACCTGTACGGATTCTCACGGTGTCCTCTACAGGAATTACAAAGATTCGACCATCACCAATCTCACCCGTACGGGCTGCCTCCTGGATGGCATTAATAGTTTTCTCCACGTTCTTGTCGCGCACGACAATGTTCAGCAATACTCGCTCGATGCTGCTGGTATCATACATGACACCACGATAGATACGAGCCTGTCTCATCTTGCCCTCTCCTCTTACGTCGTAGTAAGAGAACCACTCGATGTCGGCGGCAAGCAATGCTTCCTTTACATCCTCGAACTTAGTCTTACGGATGATAGCTTCGATCTTTTTCATACGAATCTCTCCTATTAATATATAGTTAATACTTTTTATTTCAATATATAGTTAATACTTTTATATAGAAAATAACATATTGTTCGTTTTCGAGTGCAAAGGTACGACATTTTGCTAATATTTTAAAGTTTTTACTTACTTTTTGTTTATACTTTTACACACTTCTTTCAAATTGAAAACCAAAAATAAAATACAATAAGCAAAAAGTAAGCATTTTAGGCGGATACAATTACAAATTGTAAGCGCGCACAATTATCTAGATTATCTTGAAAAAGAAGATTATCTCTCTATGTATCAAATAGGGTCTCCAAAATAAGCGTACAATGGAAATCCATCAATACGAAAAAGGCTGGCAAACATAAATTTTGCCAGCCTTTTTGATACTTACAAATGATTCTATCCTAAAAAGATTCTATTCTGAAATAATAGAGAATTCAGAACCTGAAGCATAGTCTTCTCCATGCTGTTCATTCAATGCACGAAGACGAATGTAGCGAGCACGAACAGGCTTTTCGAATAACACTCGTTGCAAATCGATGGTGTTTTTGAAACTACCCTTGGCAACCGGTGTTCCCCAGTTTTCCTTGTCGTTGCTTACATAAATCTCGTAATCCTTGATGCAACCATAGGTATCGTCGTCTTGTCGAGCCGCATAACAGAAACCCTTGATGGTACGTACCTTGCCCGCATCGAAATCGACCCAATGAGGGAACTTCGCCATCGTGATGGAATACATCGTCTGCCAATAGGAGGAAGGATCTCCATCCACCAGATGGTACGCCTCTCCCTCGTCGGGTTCTTCGCTCGAAGCAAACATCACCTCCATGGTGCCTGCCTTCTTAGGGAAGGTTACGGCGACGGGCTTTTCGCCAGCCGTAGAGACCTGGGTGGTCTGGAGAACATTCCCCAGAGACACCGGACGAATGATAAAGCCCAAATGATAGGTGGTTCCGCTCTTCACTCTGTCGGAAGGCAACGGACCACCCTGCCCACAGCTGGCACCACCCAATCCGAGCACCTTGGCATCGAGGTGGAGATGCGTTCCGCTGCTCTTAGGCAACTGGTATGGATGGGCGGCAAGCGTAAGCTCCTGCTGACTCCAAGGCAAAGCCGAAACCGACATCAGACTGTCGGCGACGAAGGCGACACCCTGCTTCTGGGCATCGGTGACGGCACACCAGCGTACTTCCTCACGATTGCCCTGTGCCTGGGGCTTCGGCAACATGATGCCCATTTCGGAAACTGGCGAATGATACCACCCCACATACTGGCTTGTCTTGCGGTCGGCATAGTTGTTGACAGGTCCCCTGCCATAGTAATCAAACTGACTATACTCCGAAGGCAACTCCATCGCATAACCCACACGAGGCAGGATGACATTGGCGCGATTAGAGCTGACAGCACTCTGCAACTCGATGGAACCATCCCGATAAACGGTATAAACCTGGCGAGTGAGGAACTTCATGTCGTCCTCACCCAGCTTACGCTCGTTATCACCGAAGCGATAAGCCGACTCTGGATTGCGGTCTCTATTGCTATACTTCTGGTCGGAGCCTGTCTCACCCTGGCTCTCTATCGTGAAGCTAAGTTGATAGCTGCCGTTCTTTCTCTTCTTGCAGCTCCACTCCTTCACGTGGTGCTTCAGATGATACAAGCCATCCTTGAACCAAGTGGTAGGATAGCCCATACCGGCATCATTGTCGGTTGGCGCACGATAGACATCCAACTTCGGTCCCTTGCCCTCTTCGAAGACAGGGCGATCGCCGTACTTGAGACTGCGGATGGCACCCGTCTGCAAATCGAAGTCGATAAGGAATTTGTCGCCCTTTAGCGTCATCGTCTTCGCCGACATAGTGGAAGTCAGAGGCTTACCCTGCTTTGATGTGATGGCAGCAATGGAAGGAGCCTTCACTTCCCTATCCTTCACCTTCAGTTGCTCATCCATCTGAGAATATCCCTTCTTTGCCCAAGGCATATCCTTGCCCTGGAGGAATCGGATAATGACATAGTACTCACTTCGAGGATCCAGCTTGTCATAGTCGTAAGCCAGTCGATAGGTCTGTCGTTCACGTGGACCGAGGATATTCTTGGCACCCTCCAAAGGCTGGTTCTCGGCAACGCAAACTCCATCCTTGTAGAGCGACCAAGCTACCTGATAGCCCTTGAGAGGCTCGAAATAGTTCTTGTTGAATATCTCGATGATGCCCTTGCGCATATCCACCGCCTTCACACCCACATTCTGATACACCTTCTTCACCTCGTAATATTGCGCTTTCGGGGTAAAGTCTGGGCGAAGGATGCCATTCATACAGAACATACCGTCGTTAGGCTTGTTGTCAGCTCCGAAGTCGCCACCGTATGCCCAGTAGGTCTGCCCAGTGGCAGGGTCTTGCTTGTCGAGAGCCTGATCGACCCAGTCCCAGATGGCACCACCCATGAAGAAGTTAGTGCTCTCGATGGCATTCCAATAATCTATCAGGTTGCCACAGGCATTGCCCATGGAGTGAGCATACTCAGAGATATGGAAAGGATACTTCAAATTATAGGTTCCCTTCACGGCACCCTGCACCCAAGGAATAGAAGGATACTGGTTAGAGCCAATATCCACAATGTCGTTATTTCGCTCGTACTGCACGGGGCGACTGGTATCATAAGCCTTGATGGCACGGTAGCACTCCTTGAAGTTATCGCCAGGTCCCGCCTCGTTGCCCAAGCTCCAAATGACCACCGACGGATGGTTCACCGTAGCATGCACCATCTCCATGTTGCGGGCGACATGGGCATTGCGGAACTCCGGCACATGCGAGAGGCTCGCCTCGCCATAGTAATATTCATGGCTCTCGATGTTCGCCTCATCCTCCAGATAGATGCCATACTTGTCGCAGAGATAATACCAGTAAGGTGCATCGGGGTAATGGCTGTTGCGCACATGGTTGATGTTGGCACGCTTCATCAGGAACACCTCCTGCTCCATCTGCTTTCGGCTCACGGTATGGCCTGTCAAGACGTTGTTCTCATGGCGGTTCACACCCTTGAGTTTGACGGGCTTGCCATTGAGGTAATAATATCTGCCAGCCAGTCCGAACTCATCTTGCGAGGCGGGCGTGTCCTTGATTTCCACCTTGCGGAACCCCACAATGGTGGAGAAAGTCTGCACGGTCTTGCCTTTCCTATCCTTCAGTTCTCCCACCAAGGTATAGCGATAAGGCGCCTCGGCACTCCAAAGCCTCACCTTGTCGTGGGTATCGAGCGTAACCTCCAAATCTGTGCTTGCCTTGGCTGCAAGCTTCTGGTCGAGCTTCACTTGGGCGGAAACATCGTGCACCAGGGTATTTTCGTCGGAATAAAGTTTGTTGGCATAGAGCGAATAACTGAGCGTATAGCCCTGGATAGACTTTTCGGAGAGATTCTCCAACTGCGCCGTGACATGGAGCTTTGCCTGTGTATAGGTGGAATCCAAGTCGGGAATCGCCTTGAAGTCCCTCACCTGCACCTTGGGCTTCGCCGTCAATGCAACGGTTCGGAAGATACCTGGCAGTCGGAACATATCCTGGCTCTCTAGAAAGGAAGCATCGGAATGTCGATACACCTCCACGGCGATGGTATTCTCCTTACCTACCTTATTTATATAAGGGGTAATGTTAAATTCGGCTAGATTGCGAGAGTTCTTGGAGAATCCCACATATCGACCATTAACGTAGAGATAGAAGAAGGAATCCACACCATCAAAATCGACGTATATCTCCTGTCCCTTCCAATCGGCAGGTACGGTAAAGGTGCGACGGTAAGACCCCACCTCGTTGCGGTTGCGATAGGTCATCCAGTCGTGTTTGGGTTCTCGCATCACACCGCCCTTCCAGTCGCCCACCTGGTAGCGATGCTGGAAGATGACACGCTGGTTGGAATACACCGGGTCGCCATACTTGTTGTGACCGTCCTTTTGGAGTCCCGCCATGTTCCAGCTCATCGGCACCTGAATGTCGTCCCAGCCTGAGACATCATAATCCAGACGATAAAAATCCTTGGGACGCTCATTGGGGCAGGAAGCCCAATGGAACTTCCACTTGCCATCAAGCGACTGCCAGAAGGTACTATGCTCGGGCAGTACCTTGCGAGCCTCATCCACATTGGCAAACGAGAAGAACCAGGCATGAGGCTGCTCCTTGTTGTAAGCCAACGAGTCGGGACTTTGCCACTCCCACCCCGTAGGCGCAGACTGGGGTTGGTAGTAAAATCCACCCAGCGGATGATAGGTATTGGCAGCCTCTGCAGTACCAGCCAAGAGGCAAGCCATCAAAAAAACAGGAATTTTCTTCATTGCTTATACCTTATTATATATGAATCATTGACATTTATGTTCCATCAAAACCTCAAATACTTATGTCGAGCCATCAGGCAACCTCCCACCACACTGGCTTTCTCACCGAGCGTGGAAGGTACAATCTGCGAGTCGGCACTCACCAGATTGAGCGAGTACTTCTTGATGCCCATACTGATGGGTTGCATCAGATAATCGCTGAGCACGGATAGTTCACCACCGATGACCAGCATATCGGGATTGAAGAGATTGATGATGCCGGCAAGGTTTTCACCCAGTTCTCGAGCGATGTCCTGGAGGATTCCAATGGCGAGCACATCCTCCTTGCGCACCGCCTCAACGAGATCTTTCAGCAGGAAATCACCATTCTTGTCCAAGCGTTCCCTCACCACCGACGGCTTTCCTTCCGCCAGTGCATTCCTCACCTTGCGATGCCAAGCCAGCCCCGACACCTCGGTTTCCAGACATCCCGTCTTACCACAGTGGCAGAGGATGTCGTTCTTATAGAGGTGCATGTGACCAAACTCACCCGAGAAACCAGACTTGCCCAGATAGAGCTTGCCATCGAAGATGATGGCGACACCGATGCCCCAACTCAAGTTGACGAAGACGACATTATCCACCCCCTTGCAAACACCTTTGAGGTGCTCGCCGTAAGCCATACACCGCGAATCATTGTCGATGCAGGTAGGGATGCCCAGGCGCTGGGTCATCGTCTCCGCCATCGGCTCATCCAGGCAGGTGAATATATTGTAGGCTTTACCTTCCTTCGGATTGACGCGCCCCCCAATTGACACACAAGCTTGGAGGATGTGCGTCTTCTCTATGCCCGACTCCTCCACATACCTCAATACGGTATCGACAAACGAATCGAAAGTTGCGGAATCATCCGCATACGGGAAAGCCGTCTTGGGCACATTGTAACGCACGGTGCCACACATATCGCATATTGCCAAGCTGATGCCATTGTTGCCCAACATGATGCCAAGGAAATAACCCGCATCAGGCATCAAGTCATATACCCTAGGGGCACGTTTGGCACAATTGTCACGTCTGCCAGTCTCCTTCACCAACCCCGCCTCTACGAGTTCGTTGATCAGTTTGGTGATGAAAGGCGTGCTATAGTCCAAGCATTGACATAGCTCCGAGATGGTCTGTCCTCCTTGCTCCGAGAGTTGGTTTAGGATGGCAGCCCTCACATTCGCCTTGCTCTTATCTTTTAAGATGTTGTTTAATGTTTGCTGTACCATAACTATCAATGATTGTTAATTGCTTCTGCAAATATAGTGAAAAAATCAAGAGAAGCATTAGCTGATAGCCAAAAACAGGCAAAGAATAACGTTATTTAACAGAAAATTATGATTCAGACTTAAAGATGCCTCATCTTTTCCTATATATATTTATTTAATACAGCATCATTAATTAAATACGATTATTTATTACGAGCATAAAAAGTAACAGAATAGTCTGAAATTACAATTAAACTGAATTAATTAATCTTCTTTACTTTATTTAACTTAAAAATAATATAAACTTATCAAAAATAATCCTATCTTTGCACGCGAGTATTAAGAAAATTAATTATTAACAAACATATTACGATATGGCAACACGTTTCAAAACAATTAGCTTAGCCCTGCTCCTTGGCAGTACAGGAAGCATCGCTCCGCTTTACGCAAGCTCATTAGCCAACATGTCGGTGCAGAGCATCCAGCAACAGCATGCATGTTCTGGTACCGTGGTAGATGACCAGGGAATGCCTGTGATAGGTGCTTCCATCGTGGTGAAAGGCACTACAAAAGGTACCGTCACCGACATTGATGGCAATTTCAATTTTTCAGAAGCCAAGAAGGGCGATGTATTGGTAGTTACCTACATCGGCTATAACCCTGTGGAGGTAAAGTATGCCGGTACACCTATTAAGGTAAAGCTAAAGGAAGACACCCATAATCTGAATGAGGTTGTCGTGACAGGTTATGGCGGTCAGCAGAAACGTGGAACCCTTACTACAGCCATCTCGAAGATGGACGACAAGGTACTGGAGAACGCAGCCTTCGGCAACGTGGGTCAGGCTTTGCAGGGTACGGTGACTGGTTTGAGCGTAGTAAACACATCAGGTCAACCTGGTAGTGAACCAACCATCACCCTTCGAGGTGGTGCTTCTATCCAAAGCACAACAGATGCTTTAGTAATTGTTGATGGTGTTGTACGCGGATTTAGCGACATTAATCCATCTGATATAGAAAGCATTGAGGTGTTGAAAGATGCAGCCTCAACGGCTATCTACGGCGCACGTGCTAATGGTGGTGTCATTTTGGTTACAACAAAGAGTGGCAAAGCTGGAAAGACAAACATTACATATAAGACAAAAATAGGTATTAATTTCAAGCGCAACGACTATGATTTCTTAAATGCCCATGACTATATATATTACAACCGTTTGGGATTCAAACGTTATTTAAATTCAAACCCAGACTCTAATGCTGATGTAGATAGTCAAAATGGATATTCAGGTTATGGTGCATATAAATACACTAATGGTTCCAGCTATTTCTCACCTATAACAGACGTTTTGTACAAAGGCTATGAAAGTGTAAGCGAGGAAGAAATGTACAAAAATGGATGGAAACTGATGGATGATCCATATTATGACGGTTCGGATGGAGAAACAGCTGAACAGCTATGGTACAGAGATTATAGCAATCAGGTAAGTGATGCAGCGTTTCGTAATACAACCCTTACACAAGATCACTATATCGGTGTAAGTGGTGGCAGCGACGTTTCCACATTCGCAGCAAGTTTAGGCTACTATGATGAAGATGGCATCGTTCGTGGAACAGGCTATAAACGTTTCAATGGTTCTATCAATGGAAGCTACATGATACGTCCAAACCTAAAGGTTACCGGTGGCGCAAATTTAACTTGGTCAAAACAACCAGCTACATACTTTACCTATATTGACGACTTGTATTTCCGTACTCGCTCACAACGTCCAACTTGGAATCCTTGGTATGAAGACGGAACACCAGCTGCAGGATGGTCAAGTTATGACAGTAACATTCAATATTGGTTAAGCAAGTTTACCAGTGATAATAGTTATCGCACAGAGACTTTCAATTTGGGATTTGACTGGGACATTATTCCTAAGAAATTAAAGTTCCGTGCTACATCTTCTGCATTCTATACTCTTTACCAATATGAATCATTCGACAAAGCGTATAAGAACGACAAAAGTTCTGCCACCAACACAACTCGAGCTGCAAGCGCTAACATCCAGAAGACCAATCAAATTCAGCTCAATGCAATGTTGAACTATACAGACACATTCTTTGGCAAACATAATGTAGATGCGATGATTGGTACCGAGTATTTTGACTATAACTCATTCAATCTCTATGCTGCAACAAAGAACTCTCCTACAGACGATATTCCAACATTAAATGTTGGTGCAGATCGTACAGACACTTCTTCATCGAAGACAGGTCATCGTATTGAGTCTTTATTTGGTCGCATAAACTATGATTTTATGCAGAAATACTTGTTGTCTTTCACTTTACGTTACGATGGTATCTCTAAATTAAAAGATCACCGTTGGGGAGCATTTCCTGGCATATCCGCAGGATGGAACGTGACTGAAGAGAATTTTTGGAAAGATTCTAAACTGTCCAACTATATAAGCAACATCAAGCCTCGTATCAGTTATGGTGTGAACGGCAATGTTGCTGGCATCGGTGACTACTACATCTATGGTAAGTACGCTCAGCTTTCTACATCAACTTATAAAGGACAAACAACATATTGGAACTCTACTCTTGTGAATACCGATTTACGCTGGGAACAAAGTAAAACGTTTGAGGCAGGTCTTGACCTTGGTTTCTTCAAGAATCGTTTGAGCTTCATATTGGATTACTATGTCCGTAATACCAATAACTTGATTACGAGCGTGAATCTCCCAGCCTATACTGGTTTTGCCTCAATTACGACAAACTTAGGTCAACTCAGAAACCAAGGTTTTGAGCTAGAAATGAGAGCAAACATATTGAATCGCAAAGGATTTCGTTGGGATTTAACAGCGAATCTATCAACCGTTTCCAATAAGATTATCCAGCTGCCACGTACAGACAAGCCAAACAACCAATTAGGCGGATACGAGGTTGCCGCAGGTAAAGTGGATGCAGATGGTATTACACCTACCAAATGGGTTGGTGGATATGCAGAAGGTGGCAAACTAGGCGACTTAGTTGCATATCGTCAGCAACATATATTCAAGGATTGGGATGATGTCAAGGCACATGCAAACAACCGTATTGACGAGGTTGCAAATCTCTATGGTCCAGGAATGGCAAACCAAATCGTACCTGGCCTCACCACAACTTATGCTGAGACTGCAGGTTGGAAGCCTATAGAACCAGGAGATGTATGTTGGGAAGATGTAAATGAGGATGGAATCATCAACTCCTTGGATCGTGTAGTAATAGGCAATTATCTTCCAAAAGTAACAGGTGGTTTTACAACAACTATCGCATACAAAAATCTTTCGCTTTTCGCTAGATTCGATTATGCATTAGGACATACCATCTATAACGATCTGAAGGCACGTTCGATGGGACAATACCAAGGTCAATTCAATATGATTACAGATGTAAAAAAGATGTGGTCTGAAGAAAATCCGAATTCCGATTACCCAGTTTTTACGTATGCCGACCAATTGAACAAAAAAAATATCACACGTGAAAATGATGGAGGGCAGGACGCTAACGGCAATAGTTCTCGCTTTTACGAAAAAGGCGATTATTTGGCACTACGTGAGTTAACACTCAACTATAACCTACCAAAGTCATGGTTGAGTACAATAGGAATTAACTCCGCATCCATAAACATTACGGGCGAAAATCTCTTCTATTTCACAAAATATTCTGGAGCTTCTCCAGAACCAGTAGCTGGTGGTTGTGACATGGGACGCTATCCTACACCAAAGACATTACTATTCGGCTTATCTGTAACATTCTAAATATATAAAGAGCATGAAAAAAATAATGACATATATCATAGCAGGCTGCTTAGCTTTATCTATGAACAGCTGTCTTGACATGGAACCAGTGAGCGAACTTACTGATAGCAATTATTGGAAAAACAAGGAGCAATTTAGTGCTTTTAATATTGGTTTACAAGGCCTTTTCCGCCAAAAAGGATATTTATTTATCGAGTGGGGAGAGATGCGCTCTAACCTTTACGGAGGGAGTCCATTTAGTGGAGAATCACCAAGCGGATATATAGAAATGTGGAATAATACCCTCAGTGTATCTTCTCCTGTAGTCTCTGATTTTGGAGGCGTATATACTACTATCAACCAAATAAATTTGATGATAGACAAGGCAAAAAACTCCGAGGTGATATCTGATACAGAAAAAAGAAAATATCTAGGCAACGCCTATGGTATGCGTGCTTTCTTCTATTTACACCTATTGAAGACATATGGGAAAGCTGTCATCAACACCATCCATACAGAAGGTGGTACACTCGACCTCAACAATACAGCTCGAGAAGAGTCTTCAGCCGAAGAAGTAATGCAACTGATAAAGAACGACATAAAGGCTTCCGAGGATGCATTTGCAGGGAACTACACTTTCAACGACAGCAGAAACGGATGGTCATTGGCAGCAACAGAAATGCTAAAAGGTGATGCTTACCTTTGGAGCGGCAAACAACTTGGTGGTGGAAATAATGACTATCAAATTGCAAAAGAAGCTTATGAAGCAGTAAGTAATGCAGATGTGACCTTAATGTCAAACTATAAGGATATTTTCTCTTTTAACAATAAAGAGAACAAAGAAATCATCTTTGCTATCTACAATGGGGAGAACGAAACAGCTTTATGGAATGGACAGTATAGCAATACGCTTGTAATGAATCAGCAAAATATGGGTTCCTATGGTCTTTACGACTATAATACCAATGACTATGTATGGTTCGACGAATCTGATATTGCTCATGGTAGCGGCGTTATGCGTGTGTCACTCAATAATAAGCTATACGATGGGAACAACTTCAAATCTCGCCTATTCCTTGATGGAGATAGTCGCTTTATTGGTAGTATGCGTGAGGTTTATAACAGCAAGTGGCAATATGTCGGTGTTATAGCAAATAAATTTCATGGAACAATGCTAACAGGAGGTTCAAATACCAGCTGGCTAGATGACCAACCTATTTATCGCTATTCAGAATGTCTTCTAGGCTTAGCCGAGGCCAAAGTTTTACTTGGCGAAGATCCATCTAACGAAATCAATGAAATTCGTAAACGAGCCTATGGAAAAGAATATTTTGAAGCCCATCCAGAAGTTCAATATCCAAATGACACAAATGAGGACTTCTACAATGACAACCCATTTGTTGGGAGTGATTCTGATCCCATCGAGGCTGTATTAAAAGAGCGTTTCCGTGAATTTTTATTCGAAGGAAAACGCTGGTATGACATTCGCTTGATGGATAAGGCTACTAAATACTCTTCTGCAAAACCCAACCAGCTATGCTGGCCTATTGACGAGAACGCATTGGGCGAGAACAGCAAATTGAAGCAGACACCAGGTTACGAAGTGAAAAAAAAATAAATATAAATTATTAATAGTTTCAAGGAGATATCTCCTTGAAACTACTATAAAAAACAGAACAATGAAAAATAATGTATTTTCATTTGCCATATTTCTATTCCTCCTATTTGTAGGATGCACCGAGCAAAATTATGAAGATTTTGCCTCGAATACTTCCATTGGCCACACTGCTTTTGGAGATTCTCTTTATTATTACTATCATGGAGAAAAAGTGCCTCTTAATATAAATTCTACAAAATATTATGTCGTTAGTCGCAATAACGATAACGCAACAAGATCTATTGATTCATATGAAGGAAAAATAATTGTTCAAAAAGATTGGAAGCATTTCAATAGTTCAAGATCAGCATACAGCAACTTATCTTTACAAAGAAATATTGCTGCAATAGAGTATGTAATCGGTGATAGTACTCCCATCTCAAATATTTTTTACATAAAACTTAAAAATAAATCAGATTACACCCTTTTAAAACAAGAAGCTAAGAAAATTAGATGTGATATTGAGAATATTATGGAATCCGATTCACTATGGGTCAGACTATCAAATAATAAAAAATCATTATATCACTCTTCTCTTGAAGCTTCAAATCATTTGTTCGAGACAGGTCTATTTGATGATGTTGATCCAGGTTTCATCATAGCCTATAAAAACAACTCATCTATAACTGACCAATATTATTCAGATCAATGGGGAGCTAAAAGAAACTTTTTGAATCTCGAACCTGCTTGGCGTATCACCAAAGGTGAATCAAACATAACTACCGCCATAATCGATGGGGGAATCTATACCCAACATCCAGATTTAGCAGGTCGAATGCATCCTTACTCATATAATTGCTCAAAAGAGTCTCCGACTAATAAAGAACATGCTACTATGATAGCCGGCATTATTGCTGCCAATCATAATTCCATAGGTGTTGCAGGCGTTGCACCGAACACCAAATTAATGGATATAATATGTTCGATGAAAGTTTCTGCAACCAGCAGTGAAGAATTAGCAAATGGAATCAACAAAGCCTGGCAAAATGGTGCTGACATCTTAAACTTATCTCTAGGTGACCATGGAGGTGCATATTATAACGACTTGCACAGTGCTGTCTTAGAAAGTGCACTTAATAATGCGTTATCAAAAGGGAGAAAAGGAAAAGGATGCGTCGTCGTTTTTTCTTCAGGAAATTATAAAAGAATTGATTACCCAGCATATACTAATAATGATTTTTTAGTTGTTGGTGCAATTAATGAAAATGGAAATATAGCAGATTTTTCTGGCCGAGGAAAGGAATTAGATATAGTCGCTCCGGGTGTAAACATTCTTTCCACAAATGCCTCAGGTGGTTATTCTTTTAAAGACGGAACTTCGTTTGCGGCACCCTATGCTGCAGGATTAGCAGCATTAATTCTATCAAAAGATTCTACATTAAAACAACAACAAGTTTGTGAATTAATAAAAAAGTCATCTAAAAATAATGAATGGAATATCAATGAAGGGTATGGTTGTATATCCGCATACAACACTTTATCTATCTTTGACTACAATTCATACCATCTAAATGGACCATACGGAAACATTGCATATGGAGAAACAGATTTCAAACTTAGCAATATACCAAAAGGTATAAATGTTAATTGGTCTTCTGAATCTCCATTTTTAACTGTGCATCCAAAAGGAGGAGCTGAAGTTACTATCGTACCAAACATTAATGAAGAAAGCAAAACGGGGACAATAAAAGCTTCTTATGTCTTTTGCTCAAGAACATTTAATATCACAAAAGAAGTAATAGCTTCAAACTATCCCAAAATATTCGGAGTAGAACGCTTTACGTATATGGCTAATGATGACAAACATATTCATTTAAAAATAAATTGCGGAGATAAAAAAGCAAGAATTATTTGGTCATCGAATGGAGACATACGTGAATTTATGTTTGCAGGTGATGCTAGCTTCAAGGACCAACCAAGTGCATATGCGACATTCTATGTTCCCGCAACTGACTATCGATGCAATGTAAAAGTAACTGCAAGAAATAAATATTCATCTGACGAATATAATTTTGTCATCGAAAATGGTAATATTTATGAAAGTAACTATTAATATTATAACAAAGAAAGATATGTTTAATTTCCTTAAAAGCCAAAGAAATAGATATATCCCATACCCTAAAGAAAAGGCCATAATGGCAATCTTGCTGGGGGTGTTCTGTTTTACCTCACTCACTTTGACTGCCGCCAAGAAGAAAACAGCAAAGCCTATCAAGGTGGCTTGTGTGGGAAACAGCATTACATACGGTACGGGTATCAAGGACAGAGAACATTTCTCTTATCCTGTGCAATTACAAAAGATGTTGGGTGAAAAGTATGAGGTGGGCAACTTCGGCAAACCGGGTGCCACCTTATTATATCATGGTCATCGCCCATACGTACAGCAGAAAGAATTCAAGGAGGCATTGGCTTTCAAGGGCGACATCGCCGTGATTCACCTTGGTATCAACGATACCGACCCACGCAACTGGCCTAACTACCGAGACGAGTTCGTCAAGGATTATCTCTCCATTATGGACTCCCTGCGTGCTGCCAACCCTAAGGTGAGATTCATCTTGGCGAGAATGACTCCTATCGCCGACCGACATCCTCGCTTCATCTCCGGTACCAAACTCTGGCACGACGAGATCCAGGATGCCATCGAGACCGTAGCTCGCATCAGCGGGGCTGAGCTCATCGACTTTCATGCACCACTCTATCCATACCCTAACCTCCTGCCAGATGCCATCCATCCCAACGCCGAGGGCGCCGGCATCCTTGCAAAAACCGTGTATGGAGGCATCACAGGCAATTATGGAGGTTTGAAACTCTCCAACCTCTACACCAACTATATGGTGTTGCAGCGAGATATGCCGCTCGACATCCACGGCACTGCCAACACAGGCGACAAGGTGACCGTGAGCATCGCCAGACAAAAAGTTTCCACTGTAGCCAACAACCGAGGCGAATGGAGCGTGACCTTGCAGCCTCTCGCTGTAAGCGAAGACCAAACCTTGACCATCGAGGCTGGAAAGCAGAAAAAGCAGTTCAAGCACGTAGCCGTAGGAGAGGTTTGGCTCTGCTCAGGACAGAGCAACATGGCATTCATGCTCTTCCAAGCTGCCACAGGCAAGCGAGACATCCCGAAAGCCAACGACCCTAACCTGCGCCTCTACGACATGAAGGGCAGATGGGAAACCTACGACGTGGCTTGGCCTGCCTCCTGCCTCGACTCGCTCAACCACTTGCAGTATTTCGAGGAGACCTCTTGGCAACCTTCCACCCCTGAGACCGCATCTGAGTTCTCTGCCGTAGCTTATTATTACGGCAAGATGTTGCGCGACAGTCTGAAGGTACCAGTTGGACTGATTTGCAACGCCATAGGCGGTGCACCAACCGAATCATGGATAGACCGCAACACCTTAGAGACGAAATTCCCTGCCATCCTCAGCGATTGGCTTTGGAACGACTTCATACAAGACTGGGTGAGAGGGCGTGCAGCCAAGAACCTCACTAACGACACCACCAAACTGGGTCGCCACCCATACGAGCCTTGCTATCTCTACGAGAGTGGCATTCTGCCATTGCAGCAGTATCCTATCAAGGGCGTAATCTGGTATCAAGGCGAATCAAACGCACATAACATGGAGGCGCACGAGCAACTGTTCCATCTCTTGGTAAATAGCTGGCGCACCAATTGGAAGAACCCTAAGATGCCGTTCTACTTCGTGCAGTTGTCTAGCCTCAACCGTCCTTCGTGGACTTGGTTCCGCGACAGTCAGTTACGCTTGATGAAAGACATCCCTAACACAGGCATGGCAGTTTCATCTGATTGTGGAGACTCGCTCAACGTACATCCTAACCGCAAGCAGCCTGTAGGCGAACGACTGGCTCGCTGGGCACTGAACAAGACCTACGGATATCAGGTTGTGCCATCTGGTCCTATCTATAAAGATGTGACAAGAGAAGGCAACACCTTGATTGTAAGCTTCGACTACGGCAAGGGACTCCGCACCTCAGACGGCAAGCAGCCTGCAACCTTCGAGATAGCAGAGGAAGACGGTATGTTCCATCCTGCCACAGTAACCATCGAAGGCGACAAGGTGAAACTCACCGCCGAGGGTGTGAAGACACCTCGACTGGTACGTTACGGATGGCAACCTTTCACCCGTGCCAACCTCGTAAACGAGGAAGGACTTCCTGCCTCAACATTCAGAGGAGAAGTAAAATAGGAGACCTGGAATATATAAATTAATTGACAGATAGATAGAAAGATATCTATAAAATACTTTCAGCAGAGATGCCACAACTAGGCATCTCTGCTAAACTCAAAAACAACAATAACAATATAACAATCATTAGAAAATAAAAAACCGAAAACCTTATGAAGAATAAAAAATATTATCCTTGGCTTGTGGTGGCACTGCTTTGGGTAGTGGCACTGCTCAACTACATGGATCGCCAGATGCTCTCCACCATGCAGGGAGCGATGAAGGAGGACATCGTAGAACTGAACCACGCCGAGGCTTTTGGCGCCTTGATGGCAGTGTTCCTCTGGATATATGGCATCGTAAGCCCATTCGCTGGTATCGTGGCAGATAGATTCAGCAAGAAAACCCTCGTGGTAGGAAGCCTGTTCGTATGGTCGGCAGTGACATTTCTGATGGGCTATGCCACCGACTTCCACCAACTCTACTGTCTCCGTGCCCTAATGGGCATCAGCGAGGCACTCTATATCCCATCCGCCCTCTCGCTCATCGCCGACTGGCACGAGGGGAAATCTCGCTCGCTGGCGATCGGTGTCCACATGACTGGACTATACGTGGGTCAGGCGATAGGTGGCTTCGGAGCCACATTGGCAGCCATGTTCTCATGGCATTCCGCTTTCCATGGATTCGGCATCGTGGGCATCGCCTACTCTGTGGTGCTCTTCCTACTTCTCCGTGACAAGGACAAGAAGGCAGAGATTCCTGTAGCGACCAACCTAGCCAGCCCTAGCGAGTCACAAAGACCCAGCAAGGAGAATCTCTTCAAGGGGTTATCAATCGTCTTGTCAACATGGACATTCTGGATTTGCCTCATTTACTTCGCCGCTCCAAGCTTGCCAGGGTGGGCTACCAAGAACTGGCTACCTACCCTCTTTGCCACTAATCTTGGCATCCCGATGTCGGAAGCGGGTCCTATCTCCACCATCACCATTGCCACCGCTTCATTCATCGGTGTCATTTCGGGTGGAATCCTTTCAGACAAATGGGTGCAACGTAACATCAGAGGTCGTGTCTATACCAGTGCCATCGGATTGGGAATGACCATCCCTGCCTTGGTACTGCTCGGTTTCGGTCATAGCCTGGGAGCCGTGGTTGGCGCAGGTCTGCTCTTCGGCATAGGCTATGGCATCTGGGATGCCAACAATATGCCTATCCTCTGCCAGATTATCTCCGCCAAGTATCGTGCCACAGCTTACGGCATCATGAACATGGTGGGTGTATTCGTGGGAGCATTGGTTACACAGGTGCTCGGTGCCTGGACCGATGGTGGCAACCTGGGCATGGGATTCGCCCTACTGGGTATCGTGGTGGCAATAGCCTTGATATTGCAAGTAGTGTTTATCCACCCTACCGCCGACAATCTGGAGTAAACGACAAATGGCAATTTATACATCATAAGAATCAAATTGCAATTCACAATAATAATAATAAGAAGAAACAACAAAAATAATATAAATAGAAGAAATTATGGAAAAGATTATTGGTTTAATTGATGCACCTTTCACTCCATTCCATGCTAATGGAGACGTAAACTTGGAACCCATCGAGGCATACGCCAAGATGCTGAAGAAGAATGGACTCCAGGGAGTTTTCATCAATGGTTCGTCTGGCGAGGGCTATATGCTTACCACTGAGGAGCGTATGCTGTTGGCAGAGCGCTGGATGGAGGTAGCTCCAGAGGGCTTCAAGGTCATCGTGCATGTAGGCAGTTGCTGTCTTCGCGAAAGCCGCCGATTGGCTGAACACGCACAGAAGTTGGGTGTCTGGGGTATCGGTTCGATGGCACCTCCATTCCCACACATCGGCAGAATCGAGGAGTTGGTGAAATACTGCGAGGAGATAGCCTCAGCAGCCCCAGAGCTTCCTTTCTACTACTACCATATCCCTGCCTTCAACGGCGCTTACTTGCCAATGCTCGACTTATTGAAGGCTGTGGATGGCAGAATTCCTAACTTCGCTGGTATCAAATATACCTACGAGAGCCTCTATGAGTACAACCAGTGCCGTCTCTACAAGAATGGCAAATACGATATGCTCCATGGTCAGGACGAAACCATCCTTCCTAGCCTCGCACAGGGCGGCGCACAGGGTGGCATCGGCGGTACTACCAACTACAACGGTCGAGAACTAGTAGGCATCATCGACGCTTGGAAGAAAGGCGACATCGAGACAGCCCGTGAGAAACAGAACTTCGCACAGGAGGTCATCAATGTCATCTGTCATTACCGCGGCAACATCGTAGGCGGCAAACGCATCATGAAGCTCATGGGATTCGACCTGGGTCCTAACCGTGTGCCATTCCGCAACATGACCGACGAGGAAGAGGTAGCCATGAAGAAGGAATTGGAAGACATCCACTTCTTCGACCGCTGCAACCAGTTCTAATCAAGACAACACTCTCTAAAAGAATGTGGTTCTGGCTTCTATCAGATAATAGAAGCCAGAGCTTAAACAATCACAAGAAGAAATTTATTGAGATATGAATATCAAAGACTATATCAGCGAGTGGGCACAGTCGTATAAAACCGACCTCACCGAAAACATCATGCCATTCTGGATGGAGCACGGCTGGGACAAAGTCAACGGAGGTGTATATACCTGCGTGGATAGAGACGGAAGCCTGATAGACTCCACCAAGTCTGTATGGTTCCAGGGACGCTTTGCCTTCGTATGCGCCTATGCCTACAACAACGTGGAGCACAACCTGCAGTGGCTGGAGGCATCCAAGAGTGCCATCGACTTCATCGAGAAGCATTGCTTCGACGAGAATGGACATATGTATTTCGAGGTAACAGCCGAGGGCGAGCCTTTACGCAAGCGTCGCTACGTATTCTCCGAGACATTTGCAGCCATCGCCATGTCGGAATACGCTCTTGCCACTGGCGAGCAGAAATATGCAGAGCGTGCCCTGGAGATATTCAAGGACACACAGCGTTTCCTTACCACCCCAGGATTCTTGGAGCCAAAATATGAACCTTCCGTCAAACTGCAAAGCCATAGCATAGTGATGATTCTCATCAACGTAGGCTCTTGCATCCGTAAGGTCATCAACGACCCGAAGCTCACACAGCAGATAGACGAATCTATCGAGAAATTGAAGAAATACTTCATTCACCCAGAATATAAATGTCTGCTGGAGACCGTTGGTATGAACGGCGAGTTCGTGGATACCAGCATGGGAAGAACCATCAACCCAGGCCATTGCATCGAAACCTCCTGGTTTATCATGGAGGAATCCAAGCTCAGAGGATGGGACAAGGAGTTACTGAAGCTCGCCCTGGAAATCTTCGACTGGTCCTGGGACTGGGGATGGGACAAGCAATATGGGGGCATCATCAACTTCCGCGACTGCAAGAACCTACCCGTGCAAGACTATTCTCAAGACATGAAGTTCTGGTGGCCACAGTGTGAGACCATCATCGCATCGCTCTACGCTTACCTCGCCACTGGCGACGACGAATACATCTACAGACACCAGCGCATCAGCGAATACGCCTATGCCCACTTCCCAGACAAGGAATACGGAGAGTGGTACGGCTATTTGCATCGCGACGGAACAGTGGCACAGCCTGCCAAAGGCAATATCTTCAAGGGACCATTCCATATCCCAAGAATGATGGTGAAAGGCTACACGCTCTGCCAAGAAATTCTGAACAAGTAAAAACAAAGATTATATGGCAACATACCATCAAATTATGACAACCGCCACAGGTGTGTCACGCACGCTCACCCTATCGGCTTGCTTCTTGCTCGCCTCACAGGCTAGTATGGCATCTGATGTGCTCTTCAGCAAAGATACGGCACAGTATCGCATCCCAGCCATCGTAGAGTGCAAGTCGGGCAAGCTCATCGCCTTCACCGACCATCGCTACGACGGTGCCGACATCGGATGGGGCAACCACCTCGACATCGTAATGAAGGAAAGTCGAGACGGCGGAAAGACCTGGAGCCAGCACGAGCAGATGGTGGCACAGGGCGGAAGCGGCAAGGAGTCTGATTTCCACTGCGGACATGGTGATGCCGCCGTCGTGGTAGATAGAAAATCGGGAGAGATTCTCGTGATGTGTGCCTCGGGCGGCATCAGCTACTGGGACTCCAACCGAGACAAGCCTATCATGATGGGCAGATACTACAGCGAGGACGAGGGAAAGACCTGGAAAGGTGAGGAAGTGACCCAACAAATCTACGGATTGATGCCAGAGGTGACAGGTGCCTTCTTCACCAGCGGCAGAATCGTACAGAGCCAGCGCATCAAGGTGGGCAGCCACTACCGCATCTACTCGGTGCTGGCCACCAAGCAAGGCAACCGAGTGCTCTACAGCGATGACTTCGGCAAGACTTGGGGCGTACTGGGAGCCAAATCCAATGCCGACGAGGCTGCACCCAAAGGCGACGAAGCCAAGGTGGAGGAACTACCAAACGGTAATGTACTGCTTAGCAGTCGTGTGGGCGGAGGAAGATACATCAATATCTATTCTTACGAAAACACGAAGACTGCTGACGGCAAATGGGGCAAAGTGGTATATTCCTGCGCCGAGGACAAAGGCATCGCTGCCAGCAGCAACGCTTGCAATGGCGAACTTGTATTGGCAAAGGCAAAGAAGAACGGCAAGAAGACGCAGTTGCTCCTCCAAAGCGTACCTTTGGGACCAGGAAGAGCCAATGTCGCCATCTTCTACAAAGAGCTAAAGACTCCTGCCGACTATGCCACCCCTGAGGCTATCGCCAAAAACTGGGAAGGCTATTTCAAGGTGAGTGACACTGAGTCAGCCTACTCCACGATGATACAAGACCGCAAAGGAAACATCCTCTTCCTGATGGAGGAGAACTTCTTGACCGACCACTACGACATCGTGTTTGACAAGTTGACTCTGGAGAAAATCACGAATAACCAATACAAGTAAAATATGTCTATCTTACCAAGTATATTAACAGCATTGACATTGCAAGTCAACACCATAACAGGCTTCCCTAACACGGAGGATGGCTATGATCTTGGTGTTTCCGCCTGCTATGCCGGTGTCATCAACGACCACCTTATCATGGCAGGCGGTTGCAACTTTCCCGAACCAGGAAAGAAGAAATACTATGCAGGTATCTATGCCGCCAAGGTTTCCCACGAGAAGCTAGAATGGGAATTAATCGGCGAACTACCAGAACCAGCGGCATACGGCGCAACAATAGCCAGAGGTGACAGCCTAGTTTTGATAGGCGGCAACAATACGGAGCATAGCCTCTGCAGCGTGCTGAGCATCCATCTCGATAAGGACGGAAAAGCCGAAATCCATAGTCTGCCCAACCTACCTGTAACTGCCGATAATATGGCGGTGGCACTATCGGACGACGACCTCTATATGTATGGCGGCAACCAAGACGGGAAGCCTTCGGGGGCTTTATGGCTGTTGCAACCGCATCAGCAATGGAAGCAAGTTACACAAAGTCCTGGAGACCCACGAGTACAACCCGTATGCACCGCTGTGGATGGCAGCCTCTACATCTGGGGAGGATTCTATGCCGATGGTTTGAAGAGCACTGTTCCAACGAAGGGATACCGTTACGACATCGATAGCCAAAGTTGGACTTCACTGCCCGCCCCTACCGACGATAAGGGGAATCAGCTATCACTGACAGGATCAACCTCCATCATAGCCCATGCCAACAATAATCCAGAGATAATATGTCTGGGAGGCGTAAACAAGGAGATATTCTGGGATGCCATCAGCGGAAGTTACAAACTCACGGAAAAGGAAAACTACCTGAAGCATCCTGTAGAATGGTATAAGTTCAATCCATATCTCCTGCGCTTCGATGTCAAGAAGGGCGAATGGGTTTCCCAACCAACTGCGCATCAAGCGTTGGCGAGAGCTGGGGCACAGGTAATTTCTCTTCACGATACCTTTTATTATATAGGGGGAGAGCTGAAGCCCAGTGTAAGAACACCTGAGATAGTTTGGTTCAGACTATAAAAGTTCTATCCTAAAGCTTAGAACATATATTCTTCTAAAGCTTGGAATATATATCCTAAAGCTTAGAATATGTATTCCAAGCTTTAGGATAGAACTTTTATACGAGGCATCCTATATACCTCTTAAAGGGGTTTTACATATATGCCAAAAGCAGAATTATCAGAAATATAAAATTTTAATTAATACAAAAAATGAGTAACATCTACAAGAAAATAACCGTTGGCAATGCCTTGGCAGTGGCTGTAGCCCTGCCACTGGCAGCCAATGTGACGGCAGCTACAGCTGCCTCTTCTCCAGCCATCGCTGCACAAGCAGCTCAGGCTGGTGAGGTGCAGATTATTCGCATAAACGCTACGACCGTAGAACTCGTCTTCGCCAATCAGCGCAGAGTGGCGGTGGATTTCTACGGCGATGGCATTTTCCGTATCTTCGAAGACCATAACGACGGGGTGATGAGAGACCCAGAGGCAAAACCTGCCGCCCGCATCCTCGTGGATAATCCCCGCACGAAGGTAGGCGACCTGAAGGTGAAAGACCAGGATGGAGAAATCACCCTTGCCACGGCAAAGGCGAAAATCATCTTCGACAAGACTACGGGCTTGTTTAAAGTAGAAAACGCAGAAAATGGGAAGACTGTGGTCACCCAGAAATCTCCTTCTCTCTTCACACCGGATAAAGTTACGCTGAACCTACAGGAACAGCCTGATGAATATTTCTTCGGAGGCGGTGTGCAAAACGGACGTTTCTCACACAAGGGAGAGAAGATAGAAATCGTCAACACCAACAACTGGGTGGATGGCGGTGTGGCTTCGCCAGCTCCTTTCTATTGGTCAACGGCGGGCTACGGTTTCATGTGGTACACCTTCAAGCCAGGCCTCTACGACTTCGGTTCCACCCAAAAAGGCAACGTACAATTGTCGCATGAATCGAAGAACCTGGACGTTTTCTTCATGGTAGGCGAAAAACCTACCGACTTGCTCGATGAATACTATCAGCTTACAGGTTACCCAGTGTTGCTGCCAAAGTTTGGCTTCTACGAGGGTCACCTCAATGCTTACAACCGTGACTACTGGAAAGAGGCTGACAAGGGCAGAACCATGACCTTCGAGGATGGCAAGACCTACAAGGAGAGTGCCAGCGACAAGACAGGCATCAAGGAATCGCTCAATGGCGAAAAGAACAACTACCAATTCTCGGCACGTGCTGCCATCGATCGCTATGTGCGCCATGACATGCCATTGGGATGGTTCCTCCCTAATGATGGTTACGGTGCTGGATATGGTCAGGAGAAGACACTCGACGGCAACATCCAAAACCTCAAGGAATTTGGCGACTATGCCCGCAAGCACGGTGTTGAAATCGGACTTTGGACACAGTCTGACCTCCACCCTGTGGATAGCATCGAACCGCTCTTGCAGCGAGACATCGTAAAGGAGGTAGGAACAGCAGGCGTAAGAGTGCTCAAGACTGATGTAGCCTGGGTGGGCGACGGCTATTCCTTCGGTCTGAACGGTGTGAGCGACGTGGCACAAATCATGCCTTATTATGGCAACAATGCCCGTCCGTTCATCATCTCGCTAGACGGATGGGCTGGCACGCAAAGATATGCTTCCATTTGGTCGGGCGACCAGACTGGTGGTGACTGGGAGTACATCCGCTTCCATATCCCTACTTTCATCGGCGCCGGTCTGTCGGGTCTGTCTAACATCACATCCGATCTCGACGGTATCTTTGGCGGAAAGAACCCTATCATGAATATGCGTGAGTTCGAATGGAAGACATTCACCGCCATGGGACTCAACATGGATGGCTGGGGCGACAATCCTAAGTATCCATTCATCCTGGGAGAGCCTTCCGCATCCGTCAACAGAACATACCTCAAGCTCAAGTCGCAGTTGATGCCATACATCTATACTGCTGCACACGAAGCCGTGAAAGGAAAGCCTCTGATGCGAGCTATGTTCTTGGACTACCCTAACGCCTATACACTTGGCAAGGCTACACAGTATCAGTTTATGTGTGGTCCATACTTCCTTGTAGCTCCTATCTATCAGGAGACCAAGATGGACAAACAGGGCAACGACATCCGCAACGGCATCTATCTGCCAGAGGGTGAATGGGTAGATTACTTCAACGGAAATGTATATCAGGGAGGCAGAATCATCAACGAGTTTGATGCGCCTTATTGGAAACTACCTGTATTCGTCAAGAGAGGTGCCATCATCCCTATGGTGAACCCAAACAACAACGTGGCACAGATAGACAAGACCAACCGTATCTTCGAACTCTATCCTTACGGCGAGTCTGATTACAATCTCTACGACGACGATGGCAAGACAGAATTGTATCGCCAAGGTGAAAGCACAACAACACATATCCACTCATCACTCGTCAAAGACCGTCTCACTGTTACCATCGACAAGACACAAGGCAGTTTCGACGGACAGGAAAAGAACCAATCCACCGAACTTCGCATCAATGTAAGCCAAGCTCCAAAGAAGTTGACCGCCAAGATAGGCGGCAAGACAGTAAAGCTGACCGAAGTCAATTCTCTCGAAGCTCTCCAGAGCACAGAGAACGTATGGTTCTACGACAAAGCCCCACAATTGAATCGCTTCGCCACCAAGGGTAGCGACTTCGAGAAGGTAGATATTCACAAGAATCCGATGGTATGCGTACGCTTGGCTAAGACAGACATAACCACCAACGCCATCGAGCTTCGCATGGAAGGTTACCAAATGGACAGCAGCGATGCTCTGCTCAGCAAGACCGGCACACTCTCTGCACCACAGGTAAGCATGAAGGAGCCTGAAGGAAAGAACAAGGCATTCGAACTGACCGCAGCATGGAATGCCCAGCCTAACGCCGACTATTACGAGGTAAAGGTAGATGGCATGGTTCACTCCACTATCCGCAGCACAGAGTTCACCATCGAGAACTTGAAGCCTGAGACCGATTACGACGTACAGGTGAGAGCCGTGAACAAAGAGGGAACTTCCGATTGGACTACTATCAAGGGGCGTACCATCAAGGATCCTCTGGACGAGGCTATCCGTGACATCACAGCCACCAACTCTACCCCAGACTGGGATGGACTGGAAGTGACCAAGATGTTCGACTTCAACGAGAAGAACTACTGGCACACAGACTATTACAAAAAGCAGGGCGTACTGCCATTCGATGTAACCATGAACCTGCACGGCATTGCGAAACTCGACAAGATTCAGTATCTCCCTACCTCTGAACGTGAAACCCACGGACAGATTTACAAGGGTCGCATCCTGTTGAGCAACGATGGCATCAACTGGACAGAGAACGGTACATTCGACTGGAACAAGGATGAATCTGCCAAGGAATACCAATTCAAGGGTGAGCCTGAGGCACAGTATATCAAGATGACCGTGGAAGAGACCAACGGCGGACAAGGCTCTGGTGCCGAGATGTATGTATTCAAGGTGCCAGGAAGCAAGATTGAGAAGCCTGGCGACATCAACCACGACAATCGTATCGACGAGAACGACTTCACCTCTTACCTCAACTATTGCGGTCTGCGCAAGGGCGACAAGGACTTCGAAGGCTATGTAAGCAAGGGTGACATCAACGGCAATGGATTGATAGACGCATACGACATCTCCGTGGTAGCCACCCAGTTGAAGAGTGGTGTGAGCAGCAAGCAGGTGGCTCCTATAGCAGGAAGCATCAGCATCACTGCCGACAAGAAGATTTGCAAGGCGAACGATATTGTAACACTTACCATCAAGGGTAAGGACCTCGTATCACTCAACGCCTTGAGCTTTGCCCTTCCATACAATCCTAACGATTTCGAGTTCGTAGGCATTGACGTTAAAGACATGGGCAAGATGGAGAACATCACCAAGGATCGCCTCCACTCTGATGGCAGCAAGGTGCTCTATCCAACCTTCGTGAATATTGGTGAGCAAGCAGCCGTAGAAGGCTCTCACGACCTCTTCATCATCAAATTGAAGGCAAAGAAGGCTTGCAAGCCATTCTTCAAAATGGACAAGCTTATGATGGTTGATAAGTTCTTGCGAGTAAAGAACAAGTAATAAAAAAGATAACAAATAAAAAGACTACAAATAAAAATAGCCACACTTACGATGTTTTGTAAGTGTGGCTGTTTTTATATTATTGATATTATAATATCTGCATTTAGTTGCTATACGCACTCTCACCATGCTCGTAGATATCGAGACCTTCCTCCTCTACTCGCTTATCCACACGGATACCGACCATCTTATCCACTACCTTAAACAAGATGAAGGTGACGATGGCACTGAAGATGATGCTCACCACGGTGGCTACAATCTGAATCCACAACTGATGCCAGTCACCATACAAGGCTCCCTCTACACCATCTGCACCTGTAACATACTTGGTAGCAAAGACACCTGTGAGGATAGAACCTAAGATACCACCCATGCCATGCACGCCGAAGGCATCGAGGGCATCGTCGTAACGGAACTTCGACTTCACGACTGCTACCATGAAGAAGCAGACGCAGGTACTGATGATTCCGATGCAGAAGGCTCCGAAGATGTCGGTACTACCTGCCGCAGGGGTGATGGCAACCAAACCAGCTACAGCACCCGTACAAGCACCCACAGTAGTTGGCTTCTTGTTGACCACCCAATCGATAATCATCCAGGTGGTAGCCGCAGCAGCCGTTGCCACATGGGTTACGAGGAAGGCGTTGGCAGCCAAACCATCGGCAGCAAGTCCGCTACCGGCATTGAAACCGAACCATCCCAACCAGAGGAACGACATACCCATGAACACGAAGGTGATGTTATGAGGAGTGATAGGATGACCCGCACGATAATCGTCACGCTTGCCTACCATCAGCGCCATCACCAAGGCTGCGACACCGGCATTGATATGCACCACGGTACCACCGGCGAAGTCGATGGCTCCCATCTCCTGAAGGAATCCGCCACCCCATACCCAGTGGGCCATTGGCAAATAGGCGATAATCACCCAAAGCACCGTGAAGAGTACATAGCCACTAAACTTGACACGCTCGGCGAAAGCACCGAGAATCAAGGCTGGAGTGATGAGGGCGAACATGCACTGGAACATCACGAAGGTAAGCTCTGGAATGCCCGTCGGCATCACGGCATTCAGTCCGATGCCATGGAGAAAGCACTTGTCGAAACCGCCCATGATGCAAGCCAGAGGATTGCCCTCGTCGGCAAACTGAGTGGAGAAAGCCCAAGAGTAGCCGAATGCCACCCAAATGATGCTGACCACAGCCACGATGAACATCGTCTGCATCAAGATGCTCAATATGTTTTTCTGGCGAACCAAACCGCCATAGAATAATGCGATACCTGGGATTGACATCAAGAGTACCAAGATGGTAGCCATGATCATCCACGCTGTGTTACCTGTGTCGAGTGTTGTCAATAATAAACTGCTCATCATTTTTTATCAAGAATTTAAGAATTATAGAATTTTCATTGCATCCAAGCAACGCTATTCCTTTGAAATTCAGAATTTAAACTATCAATCTCTACTTTTCTTGTTCTGCATTATAGAGTGCGATGTCGCCTCGCTCACCCGTTCGGATGCGAATGGTGTCGAGCACTGGGATGACGAAGATTCTTCCATCTCCTATCTCTCCCGTCTGAGCAGCACCCTGGATGGCGGCGATGGTAGGCTCCACATTTTTGTCACGAACCACGATGTTGAGCAAAACACGCTCGATGCTGCTGGTATCGTACATCACACCACGGTAGATGCGAGCCTGACGCATCTTTCCCTCTCCTCTTACATTATAATAAGAGAACCACTCGATGTCGGCTGCCAAAAGCGCCTTCTTGACTTCCTCAAACTTTGACTTGCGGATAATTGCCTCAATCTTCTTCATAATCTTTAATAATTAATAATGTGTTAATACTTTTATTGATTGTTGACGGCCGAAAACTAACATTCAGCCTCTTTTCTGCTTTCAAAAACAAACTTTCATTGGTTGTCGCTCAAAACTAGCATACATTTTACATTATGTTCGTTTTCGGCTGCAAAATTAATACATTTTGTCAGTATTTTCAAGTATTCACAAACATTTAGTTTCTTCTTTTTCGTTGATATTTTAAATTTATCGTGCCATATCCATTTCTCCTTACAATCTGTAAGCTACAGCGTATTTTCGCATTACAAACTGAAAGATAGCGAAAAATATTCATTATTTACTGCATTATTTTTCTTGGATATTTCAACAAATAGTCGTACCTTTGCAACCGAAATCAAACAAATAGTCATCGAAACAACCGAATGACTAGCAAAAAGTCAAAACATCGAAAGATGTAAGACGAGAGAGAATGAAGAGTAATATCAAACTTAAAAATAACAACGCAATATGAAAGAAACAGTTCATTTCACCAAGATGCACGGGGCTGGCAACGACTACATCTATGTAGATACCCAGATATACGACATCCCCGACCCAGAGAAGGCAGCCATAGCATGGAGTGCTTACCACACAGGCATCGGCAGCGACGGACTGGTTCTCATCGGCAAGCCACACGATGGCAGAAGAGCAGACTATTCGATGCGCATCTTCAACGCCGATGGCTCAGAAGCGATGATGTGCGGCAACGCAAGCCGATGCATCGGAAAATATTTATATGAAAAGGGATTGACCCGAAAGGACACCATCCGACTGGAGACTTTATCGGGCATCAAGATATTGAAATTGCATATTCAGGACGACAAAAAGAAAGTAGAATCGGTAACGGTCGATATGCTCAAGCCTCGACTCGAAAACAAGGAGCAATTCATTGCTCCAACCACCGATTCAAATCCCCATCCTGAATCAGAAGAAACGCCACAGACTGCGACACTGGAAGCCGACGGCAGAAAGTTTGAAGGCACTTACGTGTGCATGGGCAACCCCCACTTCGTGACCTTTGTGGATGACATCGACACCATCGACATCGCCCACTACGGCAAGATTCTGGAGCACGACAAGGCGTTTCCTCAACGTTGCAACATCGAGTTCGCACAAGTTACAGACATTGACATAATTAGAACACGAGTTTGGGAAAGGGGAAGCGGTATTACAATGGCTTGCGGAACAGGAGCCTGTGCCACAGCCGTAGCCGCCGCCCTGACCAAGCGAGCTTCTCGCAAGAGCAGCATCGTGATGGATGGTGGAACGCTCCACATCGAATACCGAGAGGAAGACGGACATGTCTATATGACGGGACCTGCGGCATTCGCATTCGAAGGAGAAATCGAATTACCAGAATAAGAGCAAACTTAAATATACATAATAAAAGGAGAACAATAATATGGCATTAGTTAATGAACATTTCCTGAAGTTGGCTAACAATTACCTGTTTGCCGACATCGCAAAGAAGGTGAACGCCTACAAGATTGCCCACCCTAAGCAGCGAGTTATCAGCTTGGGTATCGGCGACGTTACCCAACCTCTCTGCCCTGCCGTCATCAAGGCAATGCACAAGGCAGTGGATGAGATGGCAGTGCAAGCCACATTCCGTGGCTACGGTCCTGAGCGAGGCTACGACTTCCTCCGTGAGGCCATCATCAAGAACGACTTCCTGCCTCGTGGCATCCACCTCGACCCTAACGAGGTATTCGTGAACGACGGAGCGAAGAGCGACACAGGAAATATCCAGGAGATTTTGAGATGGGACAACAACATCGGTGTCACCGACCCGATTTATCCAGTATATATCGACTCTAACGTGATGATAGGCAGAGCGGGAGTCTTCGAGAATGGCAAGTGGAGCAACGTGACTTACATGCCATGCGATGAGGGCAACAGCTTCACTCCTCAGATTCCAGACCATCGTGTGGATATGATTTACCTCTGCTACCCTAACAACCCAACGGGTACGGTCATCACCAAGGAGGAGCTTCGCAAGTGGGTGAACTACGCTATCAAGAACGAGAGCATCATCCTCTACGACGCTGCCTACGAGGCATACATCCAGGATCCAGAGATACCACATTCCATCTACGAGATTCGTGGAGCGAGAAAGGTGGCAATCGAGTTCCACAGCTATTCCAAGACCGCAGGCTTCACCGGTGTACGATGCGGATATACCATCGTACCAAAGGA
>DBLF01000130.1:0-51092 GCA_002297965.1 Candidatus Segatella papionis | reverse complement strand
CGCCAGTGTACCAAGTTTAATGGTACCAGCTACATCAGCCAGCGTGCCGCCGAGGCTATCTACACGCCAGAGGGCAAGGAGCAGGTGAAGGCTACCATCAACTACTATATGGAGAACGCCCGCATCATGAGAGAGCAGCTGCAAAAGCTCGGCCTCAGCGTATATGGTGGTGAGAATGCCCCATACTTGTGGGTAAAGACTCCAAACAACACGCCAAGTTGGAAGTTCTTCGAGGAGATGCTCTACGGAGCCAGCGTAGTCTGCACCCCAGGTGTTGGTTTCGGTCCATCGGGCGAAGGTTACATCCGACTCACCGCCTTCGGCGAAAGAGAAGACTGCATCGAAGCCATGGACAGAATCGCCAAATGGCTCGGCAAGTAAGTCTCTCGCAGATTTCGCAGAGAACGCAGTTTTTTGCTACAAAAAATTAATTAGGAATATTCAAAACATTTTAAAATATTAAGGTATGAGCAACTTAAGATTTGAAGCTGTTTCAGAGGCTTCCAAGAGAAAGCCTGTTGAAGTGACCGCTCCAAGCGAGCGACCAAGCGAATTCTTTGGTAAAAAGGTATTCAACCGCCAGAAGATGTACAAGTATCTTCCAGCAGACGTTTACGAGAAACTCGTTGACGTAATCGACAATGGCGCACGTCTCGACCGCAACATCGCCGACGCTGTAGCCAAGGGCATCAAGCAGTGGGCTGATGAGAATGGCGTAACCCACTACACACACTGGTTCCAGCCATTGACAGAAGGTACTGCCGAGAAGCACGATGCCTTCATCGAGCACGACGGCAAGGGCGGTATGATTGAGGAATTTTCAGGTAAGTTGCTCGTACAGCAGGAGCCTGATGCATCTTCTTTCCCATCAGGTGGTATCCGCTCTACTTTCGAGGCTCGTGGTTACTCAGCTTGGGATCCAACATCTCCTGTATTCATCATCGACGATACACTCTGTATTCCTACAGTGTTCATCTCATATACCGGTGAGGCTCTCGACTACAAGGCACCATTGCTCCGTGCATTGCATGCCGTCAACGTAGCAGCCACCGACGTTTGCCACTACTTCAACCCAGACGTAAAGAAGGTTGTTTCCAACCTCGGTTGGGAGCAGGAGTACTTCTTGGTAGATGAAAGTCTCTACGCTGCACGTCCTGACTTGATGTTGACAGGTCGCACCTTGATGGGTCACGACTCAGCCAAGAACCAGCAGATGGACGACCACTACTTCGGTGCCATCCCTGAGCGTGTACAGGCATTCATGAAGGACTTGGAGATTCAGGCTCTTGAGCTTGGCATCCCTTGCAAGACTCGCCACAACGAGGTTGCACCTAACCAGTTTGAGTTGGCACCTATCTTCGAGGAGACCAACCTCGCCGTTGACCACAACATGCTCCTCATGAGCTTGATGAAGAAGGTGGCTCGCCATCACGGATTCCGCGTACTTCTCCACGAGAAACCATTCGCAGGCATCAACGGTTCTGGTAAGCACAACAACTGGAGTCTTTCTACAGATACAGGCATCCTGCTTCATGGTCCAGGCAAGACCCCAGAGGACAACCTCCGTTTCGTAGTCTTCATCACCGAGACTTTGATGGCAGTATATAAGCACAACGGTTTGCTCAAGGCATCCATCATGAGTGCTACCAATGCTCATCGTCTTGGCGCCAACGAGGCACCTCCAGCAATCATCTCTTCATTCCTCGGCAAGCAGCTTACCGACCTCCTCGACCACATCGAGAAAGCCGACAAGAAAGACTTGTTTACTGTAGCTGGCAAGCAGGGCATGAAGTTGGACATCCCAGAGATTCCAGAGTTGATGATCGATAACACCGACCGTAACCGTACATCACCATTCGCCTTCACTGGTAACCGCTTCGAGTTCCGTGCCGTAGGTTCTGAGGCTAACTGCGCATCAGCCATGATCGTGCTGAACACAGCCGTAGCCGAGGCTTTGACCAACTTCAAGAAGCGTGTTGACGAGCTCATCGCCAAGGGTGAAGAGAAGACATCGGCAATCATCGACATCGTTCGCCAGGACATCGTGGCTTGCAAACCAATCCGTTTCGATGGCAACGGTTACTCAGATGAGTGGGTAGAGGAAGCAGCTAAGCGTGGCTTGGACTGCGAGAAGAGTTGTCCAAAGATCTTCGAGCGTTACTTGGACCCAGCATCTATCGAGATGTTCGAGAGCATGGGCGTGATGAAGAAGAACGAGTTGGAAGCTCGTAATGAGGTGAAATGGGAGACCTACACCAAGAAGATTCAGATTGAGGCACGTGTGATGGGCGACCTCTCCATGAACCATATCATCCCTGTGGCTACCCACTATCAGAGCCAGTTGGCAAAGAACGTGGAGAACATGATCGACATCTTCGGTGACGAGGAAGGCAAGGCATTGACTGCTCGTAACATCAAGATCATCAAGGACATCGCCGACAGAACCCAGAAGATTGAGACAGGTGTCGAGGAGTTGGTAAATGCCCGCAAGGTAGCCAACAAGATTGAGAGCGAGCACGACAAGGCCATCGCTTACCACGACACAGTGGCTCCAAAGATGGAGGAAATCCGTTATCAGATTGATAAGTTGGAGTTGACCGTAGCCGATGAGCTTTGGACATTGCCTAAGTATCGTGAACTCTTGTTCATCAGATAACAGACAAGCATCAGTTTGATCTGATAAGTGTATAGGATAAACATAAAGCTCTATAAGAGCTACTCTTCATCAGATATAAAATTGAACGATCAATCTATTTCTTTTATTGGTTGTTTAAGTTTGCAGGCTGCATCATTGTGAAATGGTGTAGCCTTTTTATTTTTAGATAGTTACAGCAAATAAAACAGGTTTAAATAGGTGTTATTTACACATTGAGTACCTAAAGTAGTACCTAAAGTGCATAAAAAACCCCACCTTATAGCAAGATGGGTTAAATGATATTGCAGTGCAAAAAGCACCATCAGTAGGGTTTCTTGATGCAAAGGTAATAAATTTATCTGGAAAGCAAAGAAATATAGTGTTAAAAACATAGAAAGCACTCCCAAATAATTATTTATCCCTGTTAAAGCAAACCCTTATTTAGTTAAAAGCCCTGTTGGTTTACTACTGCATTTGTACCAACAGGGCTATTTTCTTTTTTGAAATCATTTTCCTTTCACACTATTTAGAAAACGCTATAAATCAAACGATTAAGTGTGAAGGGAAAATCTATACTTACTCTGTTGACAAGAAGAAGTTACCCATAGCTGAGGGAAATCGTACTTTGAGAAGAAACTGCTAGTTTTTAAAGGTGATATAGATAGAATTCCACGGACAAAGATAGTGCTTTCCGCATCAGTTGACTATAGTCAGCCATTTGAATGACTAGGCTCATCTATATAGTTGACTATAGTCAGCTATTTGGACGACTATAGTCAGCCGATACTAAAAGAGCATTTCTTGTCCACAGGAAGGTGTTATCTTATCCTTCAGAAAAAGTAACTTGATTCCTTTACTGAGCTTTATCTTTTCTTCGGATAGCGTCGTCCATCAATAAAGTAGTTGAAAGACTAGGAGCAAACATTCTCCTTTCACACCTAAGTCGATGCAGATAAGGACGTTACAAATTTTGTGAAAGGAGAAGAATAAACTAATTAAAATTTTTGACCTGTTCAAATTACTCGCCTTATCTGCCACTTCACAAAGAATCGGTCACATCCCCTCGTGCTCTTTTACCCATACGACAAGGAAAATGAATATTTTCATTATTTTTAATTATTGCTGTCCAATAAAACTTGAAAACTCCAAGTTTCCTCTCGCGCACGTATGCGTGTGAGACAAAAAAGGGGAAGAACCATATAAATACAATAAGTTGTTCGGCAGCAAAGAGCCATTCTCATATTACCAAAAGCACCCTACCCATTTTGGAGTAGGATGCCTTATTTACTTTCTCCACATAACAATCATCATATTTATTGCAGGTAGCCTCTACTTAGCCATAGCCTAATCTAACCATTGCAATAAAACTAATTGCATTATGCCCCATGGAAGAGGTATTCTTCCTGAATCTTCTTGGCAAGTTCCGTGAAGAGCTTGTTGACCAACTCATCCGCTACCTCGATGGCGTGCATCAATAGCTTGTCGGAGAAGTCCTGCAAGAGGTCGGATGCCTTCATCGGGAAGTCCTGGTAGAGTTTCAAGTATTCTGCCTCCATCTCCTTCTGGCGCTGGTCGTTCTCAGCCTCCAACTTGGCGTAAGTCTCCTTGATGATTGGAGCGAAGTCGTTGTAGTGAGTCATGCCGAGTGTCATGACCTTGCGGAAACGCCAGTAGGCTGTGTCGTCGTGACATTCGCCATTACCGATGCGGGTGTAAAGTTCAGGGAACTTCTTCACACCTTGATAGAATGGGAGGAAGATGCTGAGGTCGCCCATGCCGAGAGCCACGTAGGTGATGCAGCCGATGGCTTGTGGCAACTCCTTGCGCACTTGGATGATGTGCGTCTGTGTGGTGCGGTAGATGCTGACCGGACGATAAGGCTCCTTGCCATTCTCATGCAGATAAGGGTCGTGGTCGGTAAGGTCATAGTGGTAACGGAACGCCGTGCGAAGGTCGGTGAGCGAAATTTTGTGAGCCGCTTGGGCGAAGACAGGGAAGGTGTTCTTGGTGACATTGTTTGGGATGGCTGGAGAGAACATCTGCTGTAAGCCCCATACTCGTGGGTAGTTGTAGGTGGTGTCGAGTTTTTCGTCACGAGAGTAAGCCTCGTGGAAGTCAAACTTCGCCTTTCCGTCCTTTCCTTTCTCTGCCTCGGAATCATCAGGATTGTAAAGTCCATGCTCGGTGGCAAACTCGATCAAGTCTTTTGAAGCCAAGAAGTTCTCCTTGTCATTCGGATCGTAATCACGGAAACGGCTCTGGTTGCCGGTCACAAAGTACTGGTCCTTAGGCATTCTGCAAGCCAACCAACGGTGACCGCAGGCATTCTCCAGATACCAAGTCTCCTTGTCATCGATGAAACCGATGCCGAAGCCCTCGGCAGAACCGTATTGCTCGATGAGCATACCCAGTCGCTCCACACCCTCACGAGCAGTATGGATGTATGGCAACACGATGTTATAGGTGCAGTTCTCGGCGAGACCATTCTCCACGTAAGGGTCGAAGCTCAAAGCCTTCTCCGAAGAGAAAATAGTCTCCGTGCTACTCATACCCACACCAACCGTATTGAAACCTGCGCTTCCCCACTCTCCCGGGTAGCGATAATCAGGAAGGGCGGTATAACCCAAAGCCTCATCGGGCAGAGGACAACGGAACTTGCTGTCCTTGGCTATGAATTCCTTGGGACCGTGCTGGGTGTCCTCATGCACCTCCACATTGGTGGTAAGCATGGCATCGAAGTCACTGGAGCGGCACAAGTATCTTGCACCATCCACACTCTGTTCCTCGCCTACGATAATCGTAGTGCATTCTGATGGCAGTTGGCTCTTCAGAGGAGCAACTGTCTGGTTGTTTTCCTTTTCCATCATTATACCTTAATTATATATAGAAATATTTTTGATTTATGCAAAGATAATGCAAATGAGCGCAATGAAAGCTTGCTTTCAAATTGCCGAGTGCAGTTTATCTTATGCAAAGATACAGAATAATCCTTATTATATGACAGGTTATGACGAAATATTAGGAATAATTATATCTGTCCTTGCAAAGAGAAAGGGTATCACGCTCTCATCGCCTGTGCCACCGACGAGAATGTGGAGAGCAAGGTTTTCCATGAGCATCTCGGCTTCAAGCAAGTATCACATTATGAAGAAGTGGGCTGGAAGTTTGATAGATGGCTGGGCATTAACTGCTTTGAGTTGATATTATAGACAGCCAAGAAAGCCTATCGGCTTCATACCGATAGGCTTTCATATAGAATATTTACAGCTCCAATCCCAACCAATTATCAAACTCTTTGTTCTGAAAAGTATGGATGCCCAATTTCTCTGCAGCCTCGCAATTCTCCTTCAAGTCGTCGATGAAGAGAGTTTCACCGGGGATGATGGCGGCAGAATCTATCACAGCTTGATAGATTTTGGCATCAGGCTTAGAGAGATGGAGGTGCTGCGAGAGAAAAACTCTCTCGAAATAATGCTCCACACCATATTCTCGCTTCCTTCCATTCAAGCCTGTTGTAACCAAAGGGAAAAGATGCTCCACGCAATAATCCCAATGGATGTCGATAGTGTTGCTCAACAAGAACAAGCGATAGCCCTTGTCACGAAGTGCCAACAGCCTCAACTTCTTCTCATCAGGTATCTCCACCAACATCTTGTTGGCTGCATCCTTTATCTGCTCATTACTTGCCGTGCTTCCTGTCAACTGGCGAGCCTCATCGCAAAATGCCTCGGTGGTAATCATGCCCACACCCAGTTTACCCATCAGCAGTTTACCTTCGGGACAGCTCTCCATATTCACAAGTCGCCCCATACCTATAGCCCTAAAGGCATTTATGCAAGCCTGGGAATCCAGGCGAACTAACACATTTCCTAAATCAAATATTATATTTTTGTACTTCATATCAATCCTTCAACGAATACGTGACCGTGGTCACTACCCTTACCTTCTTGATATAAGGTGTATTGGAATCCCTGTCCTCTATCCACGATGGCGATGCCCTTCTCCAACAACTCTCCCTGACGGGCGATGATGCCAAAGGCTAAAAACAATGCTTGTTTGATACCTGTATTCACATTCATAATGAATCCTCCATCAATTTAAGTGATTACTGAAATCATTTCAATGATAACTGGGGACAAAGATAAACAAAAAAACGATATCTGCTCCGAAAAGCTTAGAATATTATTGATTTTTAGTGGTTTTTGTAAGCAATTATTGATTTATCCGTCTCTGTTCACAAAAAATCTCCTTTATTCTTGCATAAATCGCAAAAAAGCCTTACCTTTGCCAAGTTTAAAACAAAATTCGAAAACTTCAAAACATTCAACATGAAATTAAAACTATCCAAGCTCTCGTTTACGGGACAAATCTTTCTGGCGCTCATCCTCTCCATCATCGTGGGTTGCCTGATGCAAGGCATCCCTGAGATTGCCAACGATTACATCAAGCCGTTCGGTACCATCTTCCTGAACTTGCTTAAGTTTATCGTGGTTCCATTGGTGATGCTCTCCATCATCGCCGGCATCATCTCGATGGAAGACATCTCGAAGGTGGGCAAGCTCGGCATTCGTGCCCTCATCTACTTCACCCTTACCACCATCGCAGCCGTATCGGTGAGCCTCATCGTATCCACCCTGTTGAAAGGATACTTCCCGCTCATCAAGTTGCCAGCACCCGAGAAGGCGATAGAAGTACACGACATCACGTTCATGGACCAGATTGTGAATATGTTCCCAAGCAATGCCGTATTGCCATTCAGTGAGGCGAACATGATGCAGGTCATCGTGATTACGCTCTTCTTCGGATTCGCCATCGTCCATGTAGGCGAAAAGGCGAAGCCTGCCAAGGAAATTCTGTTGAGTTTCAACGAGATTGTACAGAAGATATTGAGCTACATCCTGAGTTTGGCTCCGATAGGTGTATTCTGCATGCTTACTCCTGTGGTGGCAGCGAATGGTCCGCAAGTGGTAGGTTCTTACGCCAGCCTCATCGGTGCCGACTACTTCTGCTTCTTGATTCATGCGCTCCTCATCTACACCCCATGTGTCTATTTCTTGGGCGGCATCAACCCAATCACCTTCTTCGAGAAGATGACACCCGCAATGATGTTCGCCTTCTCCAGTGCTTCGAGCGTCGCCACCATTCCTTATAATGTGGAATCGACCAAGCAAATGGGTGTGAGAGAGGAAATCAGCAACTTCATCCTGCCTTTGGGAGCCACCATCAACATGGATGGAACTGCCATCTATCTGGGTGTGACGAGCGTGTTTATCGCCACTTGCTGCGGCATGGACTTAACAATGCAGCAATATATCGCCATCGCCCTCTCCTCTACCATCGCCTCCATCGGCGTACCGGGAGTTCCGGGTGGAGCCTTGGCATTGATGGCCATGGTATTCGCCTCAGCCGGCATTCCTATCGAGGGTGTTGCCGTGGCAGCAGGTGTGGATAGACTCGTGGATATGGGTCGCACCACCATGTCAATTACAGGTGATGCCTCTTGCGCCGTCGTGATGCAACGATTCAGCAAGGGCATCTTCAAGGATTAACAATTTTCCGCCTCTATAAGAATCAGCTTCCAAATATACAAGAAGCAATCGTTGGAAATAAAAACAAAGATATATGGACTATAATATGATAGGCACCGCTTGGTCGCTTCTTCCTCCTATCGTCGCCATCGCCTTGGCGCTGAAGACGAAGGAGGTATATTCTTCTCTCTTCATCGGCATCGTATTGGGCGCCGTGCAATACTGCATCTCCATGGGTACAGGATTCGATGGATTCTTGGTGCATCTCACCAACCATACCGTGGGCGAAGGTGATGATGCCAAGTCGTATGGTATGATTCACTGTCTCTCCGACCCTTGGAACGTGGGCATCCTCGTATTCCTGGTGGTACTTGGCAGCATTGTGTCGCTGATGAACAAGGCGGGCGGTTCGGCGGCTTTCGGTCGCTGGGCTTCCAAGCACGTAAAATCGAAGGTTGGAGTACAGATAGCCACCATCTTATTGGGTATCTTGATTTTCATCGACGATTACTTCAACTGCCTCACCGTGGGTTCGGTGATGCACCCTATCGCCGTGCGCAATGGCGTGACCAAGGAGAAACTGGCTTATCTCATCGACTCTACGGCAGCCCCAGTCTGCATCATCTCTCCTATCTCCAGTTGGGCGGCAGCCGTATCGGGCTTTGTGTCTGGAGGTGAGAACGGACTCGCCCTCTTCTGCAAGGCAATACCTTTTAACTTCTATGCCTTCTTCACCATTATCTTCATGTTTGGCATCGTATGGCTCGGCTTCGACTTCAAGGCGATGAGCAAGTATGATGCGAGACTGAAGGAATGGTACGAGCGTACCAATGGCGGCAAACTCGACGAGGTGAGCGACACCAAGTTGCACATCGTGGAGCATGGTGTGGGAGCCAAGTCATCGGAGGAGGGCAGCAAGAGCAAAGGCTCTGTGAGCGACCTCGTGATACCTATCGTGATGCTGATTATCTTCTGTATGGCGGGCATGGTCTATTCTGGCGGATATTTCGATGCCACCAATGCCAACTACATGAACTTTGTGGATGCCTTTGCGGCAAGCAATGCCTCAGTAGGCTTGGTCATCGGTTCATTGGCAGCCTTGATACTCACCATCATCCTGTTTACCATCAAGAAGACCTTGCCATTCGACGAGGCGATGAGCAGCCTCATCAAGGGATTCGAAGCGATGGTTCCAGCCATTCTCATCCTGACCCTCGCTTGGACCTTGAAGAGCATGACCGACTCCTTGGGAGCCGCCGAATACGTATCGAGCGTAGTGGCCAGCAGTGCCTCAGAACTCCAGATGCTCTTGCCAGCCATCATCTTCATCGTAGCAGCCTTCTTGGCTTTCGCCACGGGAACCTCCTGGGGAACCTTCGGTATCCTCATACCTATCTGCATCGCCGTGTTCCCAGGTGCCGACCCACTGCGCATCATCAGTATCTCGGCTTGTATGGCAGGAGCCGTATGCGGCGACCACATCTCCCCTATCAGCGACACCACCATCATGGCGAGTGCGGGAGCTGAGTGCAAACATGTGCATCATGTTTCATCTCAGTTGCCTTACGCCCTGACCGTGGCAACGGTTTCTTGCCTTACCTTCGTGGTGGCAGGATTCACACACACACTGGGTATGGTGACCAGCGCTATCATCTCGTGGATATTCGGAGTGGCAATGCTGGGCTTAGCTTTATTCTGTCTAAATAAACGTTCGAAAACAAAATAAGTACTCTTTTATTTGCAAATTTGGAATTATTTCAATATCTTTGCAAGCGAAATTAAGAATCAACAAATTATTAACTTAATACAGAATACATTATGAAGGAATTAAAAGGAACAAAGACTGAGAAGAACCTCCAGGAGGCTTTCGCAGGTGAGTCACAGGCTCGTAACAAATATACATACTTCGCAAGCAAGGCGAAGAAGGACGGTTATGTTCAGATAGCCAACATCTTCGAGGAGACTGCTGCCAACGAGAAGGAGCATGCCAAGATGTGGTTCAAGTACTTGGAAGGCGGTGCCATCCAGGACACAGAGAAGAACTTGGAGGCTGCTGCCAATGGCGAGCACGATGAGTGGACAGAGATGTATCCACGCATGGCAAAGGAGGCTCGTGAGGAAGGCTTCGAGGAGATTGCCATCAAGTTTGAGATGGTAGCCGAGATCGAGAAGCACCACGAGGAGCGTTATCGCAAGCTCTTGAAGAACGTGCAGGACAAGCTCGTCTTCTCTCGTGATGGCGATTGCATCTGGCAGTGCGCCAACTGCGGCCATATCTGCGTAGGCAAGCAGGCTCCAGAGGTTTGCCCAGTTTGCAACCACCCACAGAGCTACTTCCAGATTGAGGCACAGAACTACTAAGATATATAAAAACAAACGTATGAAAAGAAACGTATTGTAGATATAAAGAAATCCCCGAGGCTTTAGAATTGTCTCGGGGATTTCTTTATTTTACCATTTCAAACATCATCTCTATCAATCTAGGAACCCCATAGTCTTCTATACTTTCCTCATCAATCCAAATATAATCTTCAGGAAGATTGGGGGTATCTTTCAGTTCTAAAAGATAGAAGTCTGCAAGAAGCACACGATGAGTGAGCACATGCTTAACATCTTTTGCCAACAGTATTGGATCACAGACAAAAGAAGGCATACTCTCTAATTCGGAGGCATTGAATGGTTCCCACAATCCCTGCCAAATATCTCCCTCGCCTCGACGATGGATAGCAACTTTCCCCTTACACCTTATATATATATAAATAAGATGACGAGTCTTCACCTTCACCGTCTTGTTCTTAATCGGCAAGTTGTCCACTTTTCCACTGCGCAAAGCCTCGCAAGTCTCTGCCAATGGACAGAGCATGCACTTGGGGGATTGCGGTGTGCATTGGATGGCACCGAAATCCATCATACCCTGGTTATAGGCGGAAACAGGCGATAATTCCATATCGAACTCATTCGGACGAATCTTCTCTTTCGAATTTTCTGATGGAGAAGCATCTGCATGTTCATGTCCTATGGGCAATAAGGATTGCGCCAAGGCAGCAAACTCCTTCTTTCCCTGGGTGGAATTGATAGGTGTTTCTATGCCGAAGTATCTCGATAGCACCCGATAGACATTGCCATCCACCACCGCCGCTGGAATATCGAAAGCAAAGGAAGCAATGGCAGCAGCCGTGTAATCGCCCACTCCCTTCAAAGACTTGATACCTTCGAGGGTATTCGGGAATTGCCCCATAGCTACGATTTGCTTGGCTGCCGTATGGAGGTTTCGGGCACGGGAATAGTAGCCCAATCCTTGCCATAACTTCAAGACATCATCCTCGCTGGCAGCAGCAAGGGCATCTACCGTGGGATAAGTTTGCATGAATCGTTCCCAATACTCCCAACCTTGGGCGATACGAGTTTGCTGGAGGATGATTTCGCTGAGCCAAATGGCATAAGGATCCTTGGTTTCGCGCCATGGCAAGTCTCTGCCATTCTCACGAAACCAAGAAATGATTATATTCGAAAATATTGTATTCATTACTGTTCTGGATATTGCTGATAAATCTTCAATCCGAATTCATTGGCAAGGGCATAGGCATGCTCCATAATGTCAGCGAGGATATGTTCGTAATTTACCCATACCTTATCTTTCACGAAGAAATAGAACTCCATCGGCAGACCGCACTGCGTAGCCTCCAACTGGCGAACCATCAAGGTCATCTCTGTATTCACCTCGGGACGCTCACGGAGATACTTTTCCATATATTTTCTGTACAACTGGAGATTGGTTGGAGCAAGAGCCGATGGATTCAACAAGTCAATATCCTCTACCTTTTTTCCACAATTCATCTGCTTCTCGGCAAGACTCAACGAATCGGCAGAAATCTCAGAGATGGCAACACCATCTTTCGCCAAGGTCTTTTGCAAAGACTCTTTCAACTTGAAGGAGTCCTCCGTGGCAAAATGTTTTTCTAGGAGACTTTTCTTCAAAGCCTCATCAACCAAGCGAATATTACGGAAGTCGAAATATACCTTTCGCTGAACTCGTCTTCCCCCACTCTTCTGCATGCCTATCCAGTTTTGGAAAGAGCCATTCACGAGGGTAGCTGGCGAGATGGTGACGATGGTATTGTCGAAGTTACGCACCTTCACCGTGGTAAGCGACATTTCCTCCACGATACCATTGGCATCCACCGACTTCACGGTAATCCAATCGCCCTTATGGAGCATATCGTTGCTCGTGAGACGGATACCAGCAGCAAGACCGAGGATGGTGTCCTTGAATACCAACATCAGCACAGCAGAAGTTGCACCCAAGCCAGCAAAGAGAGCCATTGGATCCTTGCCCAATATAATAGCTACGATGACAACACCCGACACGAAGAGCATCAAGATTCTCAGCACGCCACAAAAAGTATGGAAGTATTGCTGCGCCGAAGAGCGACGCTGTCCCGATTCCTCCAATCCCTTGAACGAACCGATGAACACCAGCACCGTGCGAACGGTCATCACCACTATATAGATACCCGTGGCACGTTCCAACACCTCCTTGAATATCGGATACTCTAAATAGATGAGCGGCATCAGCGACCATATCACCACGGCTGGCACAATGTGGCAAGCCGAAGTAAGCACCTTCTTATTGAGAAGGATGTCGTCCCAAGTCACCTCCGTCTTCTCCGTAATCTTTGATATCAACGGAACCAATATCTTACGGCACAAGAAATCGCTCAACATCGCCAGCAAAATGGCAGTAATCGTGAGCAACACATGGCGGAGCATAGGCACGTATCCACCTGAGACACCTGCCCATGCCATCATTTCATCTACAAACTTACGTATTTCCTCCATAACTTCAAACTCTAACTTTAGGCTTCCATTTTCAGACTTCCATTTTCTGACTTTCAATTTCAGACTTCCAATTTCAGACTTCTAACTGAATCATGGTTGGCAGAGCAAGGTACATACCTTATCTGCAAAGTTGCGGGCATTGTTGCCATGCATAATTCCATTGTTAATAATGGAGAAGCAGAGGTCGTGCCCATTGGCAGCCTTGCAATAACCAGCCAGCGAGATGATGCCCGTCAAGGTACCCGTCTTCGCCTTCACGTTGGCATGGGCGCATCCACTCTTCATGCGCTTCTTCAAGGTTCCATCCACTCCTGCGATAGGCAGGGCATGGATAAGATGCTCCTTGATGTTGTCATTACGGAAAGCGTAACGAAGCATCATCGTCTCCAGTTCTGCACTCAGATAGTTATACAGAGACAGTCCTGATCCATCCGCCAACTTATATTTAGAAGGGTCGAGACCAATCTTTCTTATCAACTGTCGCTCCACGTTACGAGCGCTCTTGGCACTGGCGGGACGATTGCCCGTGGATGCCGCAATCTGATAATACATGCTCTCCGCATAAAGGTTGTCACTCTCCTTCATCATCTTGTGCAACACCTGATCCATGGTATGGAAACGAGTGCAGACCGTAAAGGCATTGGAAGGACAAGTCTTTGTCGTGGCATACATTTCCTCATATTCGATTCCAGCGTCCTTCAACTTCGCCAAGAATCGGTCCATGAAGATGTCCTTGCGAGCAAACACCAATGGCGAGAGCACCGGATTGTCGTCATCCCAGCACCAACCTTCGCCCAACAACGCCGCATCCTTCATCGATCGGTCGGCATACACCTTTCCCCGGATGGTATCTACTCCCATATCCTTCAGACTATTGACAAAAGCAGCCAAATCATCGCTGTTGAATCGAGGATCCATACCGCCCACGCAATACACATCGCCATTCAGCACACCGTCGTCTATGGTTCCCGTGTATTTCAACTGAGTCTTGAACTGATAAGAGCCACCCAACTTATCGAGTGCCGTAATGGCAGTAATCAGCTTCATCGTACTTGCAGGGCGCATCAACTGGCGCTCATTGTGGCGATAGATGCAAGAGTCTGCCTCCAAATCCCAAACCATGATGCCCACTTGCGAAGTCTCGAACATCTTGCTATCCAAGAGTTTGCCGATACCCACCTGCACAGACTCTGGCCAAGGAAGCTTCAATGTATCAGCTGCCAGAGAGTCTATCATCGTAGAATCCGCAAGTTCAGACTCATCCTGTACCTCAACGACCTCGTCATCATTCACATTTTGAGCCTGCATTGGCAAGACCATCATCATTGCCATCACCAAGCTCAACATCACTAATTCTAATTTTTTCATTGTCTTTTTCTAATTTCCTTCTCGAATGCCTCTGCATTGTCTGGCTGAACAGCCACCATATTTTTATTTCCGTATTCTATCACCACACATTGGTCCAAGCCCATGAATGTCTTCACCGTACGCACATCCACGATGTCGCACACCGGTACGTTCTTGTTGGTGGAGAAACGCCCCTCGTTGATGATGAGATATTCCATCTCGTCGTCACGATCGATGGGTTTCACTTTCTTGAAAGTATAAGTGGTATTCAATATGCGCTCTATCATGCCCACGATGATGATGGCTATGAAGATGCCAATGATGGCGGTCTTCACCCAAAAGAAATAACCAGCCAAGAGAGCGAAAACAACCACCCCCAAACGAGCCGTCGTGCCGAAGCGCTTATGAAAAGTTCTGTCTGCCATACCTATGTAAATATTCACATTTTGATAGTCTAGAAGACTATATTACCATAAAATTCGGTGCAAAATTACAAAAATTCCGTATCATATTACGCTTTTTAAAGATAAATTTGTACTTTTGCATCGAATTAAGAATTAATTCCTTAAAGAAAGCGGCTTCTTTCGCAAGAAAAAGGCTGCTCTAGAGATAGATATTTAGATATAAGAATAAACTCAATGGTTTATAAGTATGATTTTCTGATTATCGGTGCAGGAGTTGCCGGTATGAGTTACGCCCTGAAAGTAGCCAGAGCGCATAAAGGTAAAGTGTGCATGATTTGCAAGACCTCGCTCGACGAGGCCAACACATCGTTCGCACAAGGTGGTGTTGCGTCAGTTACTAACCTCGAAGTGGACAACTTCGAAAAGCACATCCAGGATACAATGATTGCTGGTGACTACATCAGCGACATAGAAGCTGTGAAGCAAGTGGTAACCAAAGCCCCAGAGCAGATTAAGGAGCTTGTAAATTGGGGTGTCAACTTCGACAAGCAGCAGGATGGTAAGTTCGACCTCCATCGTGAGGGTGGCCATAGTGAGTTCCGCATTCTTCATCACGCCGATGATACGGGTGCCGAGATTCAGCGTGGCTTGATGGAAGCTGTGCGCAACAACCCAGACATCGACATCAAGGAGAATCATTTCGCCGTGGAGATTATCACCCAGCACCACTTGGGTGCCCGTGTTACTCGCCGCACTCCTTACATCAACTGCTACGGCGCATACGTGCTGAACCCTGATACCCAGAAGGTGGATACCTATCTGAGCAAGGTTACCGTGATGTGTACCGGTGGATGTGGTGCCGTTTATCAGACTACTACCAACCCCGTGATTGCCACAGGCGATGGTGAGGCGATGGTTTATCGTGCCAAGGGTACGGTAGCCGACATGGAGTTCGTGCAGTTCCACCCTACAGCCCTCTTCCACCCAGGAGAGACCCACCCAGCATTCCTCATCACCGAGGCGATGCGTGGTTACGGCGGCATCCTGCGCTTGCCTAACGGCGAGAGCTTCATGGAGAAATACGACAAGCGATTGAGTCTTGCCCCTCGCGACATCGTGGCTCGTGCCATCGATAAGGAGATGAAGATCCATGGTCTCGACCATGTTTGTCTCGACGTGACCCACAAGAACCCTGAGGAGACCAAGCATCACTTCCCTAACATCTATGCGAAGTGCCTCAGCATCGGCATCGACATCACCAAGGATTATATCCCAGTGCGTCCTGCCGCTCACTATATGTGCGGTGGTATCAAGGTAGATTTGAACGGATGCTCTAGCATCAACCGCCTCTATGCTCTTGGCGAGTGCTCTTGCACAGGTTTGCATGGTGGTAACCGTTTGGCAAGTAATTCCCTTATCGAGGCTGTGGTTTATGCCGACACTGCTGCCAAGCACAGTTTGGAGCATGTGGATGAATACGACTTCAACGACAAGGTGCCTGCTTGGAACGACGAGGGTACCTTGACCAACGAGGAGAAGGTATTGATTACACAGAGCGTGAAGGAAGTGGGCGAGTGCATGAGCAACTACGTAGGTATCGTGCGAAGCGACCTCCGACTGAAACGTGCATGGGATCGTCTCGACCTGCTCTACGAAGAGACAGAGAACCTCTTCAAGCGTGTCAAGGTGAGCAAGGAACTCTGCGAGCTTCGCAACATGATCAACGTGGGTTATCTCATTACCCGCATGGCTATCGAGCGCAAGGAGAGCCGTGGTCTTCACTACACCATCGACTATCCTGTACACGCTTACGATAAGAAAGACTAATAAATATCCGATTTATCCAAATCGGAAAAAATATTAGATAAAGCAAGATAACATATTAGATAAAAGAAAAGGAAAAAGCTCGGATGTGTTTTGCATCCGAGCTTTTTCCTTTTTTATCTAAACTTACCATTCATACTTATGCTACCTGGGCTTATTTTCCTCACTATCTCGTCAATGAGAACTTCACACTCAAGCCAAAATCCTGCGTTGTCGTAGGATAACTGCTGCTGGAGAGCAATGGCTTGTTGGTCTGACGATCATAGTAGAAGCTCATCGTGAGCATCTTGCTCAATGTATAATCGGCTGAGAAACTCAACTTCAAGGCATTGTTTCCGCTGCTGGCACTGCTCGTCATCGAGGCGATGTCACGAACAATGGCTGCCTGCTTGCGGAAGCTGAAGTCCAAACGGAGATTCAGGTCGTGGTTGGTGCCCACGGTGGTCTTCGTGCTGTTCCTGCCGCTGGTGCCATTCTTGGCGTTCTGCTGATTGCCTCTGCTTCCAGAGCCTTTCACTCGATGCGCCTTCGGGGCATTGAAGAAATTGAAGTTGTTGATGCGATAGCCCATACCTATCACCCAATCCTTGCTCAACGCCTCGTTGACCTGAACGCTCGTCATACTGAGGTTCAGCACACGAGTCTGTCGGTATTCCCCCTTGATGGTCATATTGTTGTTCAGCGTAACATCCATACCGAGCAATGGCGAGAATGCCTCATTGATGCTCACCTGCGATACATTAAACATACTACTAGGCGACGGATTGCCCGTAGAGGCATCGGTCACGAATCCCAATCCATTCATATACTCCTGATAGGTGCTGTAACTGCTGTAGCTGCCCACGGCGAAAATACTCTTGTAGGCATGGTTGACGTTCACACTCTTGAAGTGGTCACGGAACCAAGGCAACTTGCCCAAACCACTGTAGCGCACAGTCCAGTTAGGCAACAACCGACTCAATGCCGGGAAGATGGAGAGCGAACTGCCACCCATCGAGGTATAAGCCTGGAGGAAAGCAGGTATCATCACATCGCCACTATATGGATTGACAGGTGTGCGAGAGCCGTCAAACTTACCGCCGCCCAACATGGAGCCAGCAGGATAGATAGCCTCAGCATATTGCGCCTCTACCCTATCACGGAAACCAGCGAGCGAGCCTACAAACTTCTCGAAAGTCTTGCTGCGATAACCACTGTTGGCATTGCCCATTCCCTCGAAGGCAGACCCTATGGAGATGGTCGTCATCTGGAAAGTTCCACTCTGGGTGGTTGGCGTTCCCTCATACATATATTGTATGCTCTTCAGCGTCGTCATCGTGCGAGTGGCAGAGAGGTCTATCTTGAAGTCTTTCACAGGCTCCAAGGTGGCACGAAGCTGCAGGTTCTCCGTCTTGCTTGTGGTGGCTGGCGTGGCAAGGGAGTCGTTCTGGAGCAACCAGTCGTTGCGTCTCGCCTTGTCGATGTAGCTTTCGTCCACCATTCCAAAGGCGAAATCAAATCCTGGTGCCATCTGTCCCACCTTCTTCTGTCCGAAGGCATCGCCCACACTCGGCGTAAAGCCCGGCAGGGTCATCTGGTAACTGTTGCGATAGGTGAAGCTCACCCGGCGTACCATCATCGCCAGTCTTGCCGCTTGTTGTGCCAGCTTGTACCATTTCTCGTTGTCGAGCGGTTCCTTAGGAAGCACCGTAATCTTCAGCTTCATGGCACTATCCACCATCGACTTGATGCGAATCTGATTGTTATCCACCTTTTTATATTTCAGTCGATAGGACTTTCCATCCTCCGTCTTTGCCGAGATGATGAGTCGCTTGCTGTTCTTGCCGTGCTTCAGCAGCAAGGTGGTATCAGGCAAGAGAGTGATTTCCTTCTCGAAAGCCTTCTTGTTCTTCGGAAGCACCTTCCTCAAGTCGTTCGTCGCCCCTTGCTTGGCGGGCTGCTTACCTTCGGCTAGAGCCTTCACTTCTTCCGCTTTCGCCTTGTCTTGCTGCTTTTTCTTCTCTATCTTTTCCCGCTTTTTCCTCTCTATCTCGCTTCTGCTTACAGAGCGGCTGAACTTCTCGTTCACTTTCTTGAGGAATGGGATATGGTTGTAAAGCTTCACCAAGTCGAGGTTACCGTTCAAGGTCAGCTCTCGCTGGGTGTTGATGGTGTTGCCATACGAGTTGCCGTCCTCATCCTCGGTGCCTCGTTCCCAAGAGTAGTTGGCGTTATAAGAGGCATCCGTGTTCACCCAGTCGAAGATGGGGAGTAGGTTCAGCGGCACCTTATAGGATGCAGTGAAGTTCTGGCTGTAATCGAGTGGCGTACCCCAAGTCTTCACGCTCTGCCATATCGATCGGCGATACACCGAATCCTTCCAGGCATGATACTGGTCTGCGTAGAGGTCGGCGTTCACATCGTCTGGATAAGGCACGTCCACCTGGGCGTGGGTGGCACTCTGGAAGTTCATGTGCAGGTTCTTGGTCAAGTCCCAGCGCAAGGAGAACTCACGGTTCCAGAGGAATTGGTCGCTCACGGTGAGCGGCAACTGCGAGTTGAGAGTGCTCTCCATGTCTCGCTCTTGCAACTCATAAGTATCGTGCGTCATCTCCGTATTGAAGGCGATGTTCTGCGGCAACCAGTTCAGTCCGAAGCGTTTCAGAATGTCGAGCCACTTGCTCTTGTTCTTCCACTTCTTGAAAGGCTCCCACGCCTTGTAGATAGGTGTCCAGGAGTAATCCAAAGCTCCTCGCCAGTTGTCCCGGTTCTCATACACGGTGGTCTCGCCCGAGGTATGCTGGTGGGTACGACTATAGGTGAACGAGAAGTTGGCAGGGTCGTAAGGCATCGGATGGTGCTTGGTGGCGATACCGATGCGGGCATTCGACACGGCGAAGTTGGTCTGCGTCACCTTGGTCACGGCGATATTCTCGATGGAGTCTCTTTCTGCCTTCGAACCTGCGGCATCGAGGGCATCCTTCAGCTCCATGTCCGTATCCAGCGGATTATACTTTGGCGAAGTTTTCTCTTTTGTCACACTATAATATAAAGGTATGCTCACCTTCGCCTTGTCGGGGAAGAACTTGCCCATCTCCAACGAGGTGGTCACACTATAAGTGCCATAGTTGTCGGTAGAGCGACTCGCCACACCGTCTTCCAGTCCGCCGAAGCCCTCGCTCGTATAGCGTCCGGTGGCATTCAGGCTACCCAGGTCTGAGAGTTGCACGTTCAGGTTGGCGTTGGCAGCCCATCCTCCCTTGTTGTTGTGTTCCAAGAGTCGAAGCTCATTCACCCACACCTCGCCGCTCTTCACCTCGCCCGAGTTGTTGCGTACACCGATCATGAGGGTCTTCACCTCGCCCAGACTCGGGTTGCCCACGATGGTGAGCTTGTTGGCTGGGTTGTCGGCATCCATCATCGTGTAAGGCGACAGATAGGAAGCCAATCCTGCCGACTTTGCCTTGTTGCGCTCTTTCTTCAAGTTGGTAAAGACGCTCAGATTGACATTGAGCATATTTGCCTCGGGCCACACCTGTTTCCTTGCCGATGAGCTATTGCGAGAGTAATTGCCCGCAGGGGTCAGTTTCAGCGGAATCTCATATTCATAATAGTTGTTCTTGTAGTCACTGCCCAGACGGATGAACACGGCGAGCTGGTCATCCTTCAGGTTGGTGGTGTTTTGCTCGAAGGCATTGGCATGGGTAAACATCTGTATGCGCTTATACTGGCGCAGGTCGATGGTGGAGTTCTTATATACCGCCTTCGCCTCGCCATTGGTCAGGTTCTTCACCACGATGCTCAGTGCCTGTTCGTTTGCCTCCACCAGCTGTGGCTGACTAGGGTCTTGCTCACGCACAATGCCAGGAGGCAATACATAGTTGACTGGTGTCTTCTCGGCATTCTCCTCCAAGCTCACGGCACTAGCCTCCAAGGTTCCGCCACTGGCAGCACCCAACGGCTGGTCGTAGGTACGCCACTTGCTGTGCACCAAGTCGAGCGTACCAAAGCGAAGCACGATGGGTTTCTTGAAGTTGGTGAGGAACATGCGCATAAATCGGATGCTGGAGAAATCGTTGATGTTTCCCTGTCGCTTCTCGAACTCATCCACGGGGATGCGAAACTGATACCAGGTGACCGTCGAATGGGTATTGTCGCGCCACGTCTGGCTGTACTCTCGCTTATCCACGATGAAGTTGCTTCCCACCACGAAGTCCTCCGGACGGATGCTCACGTGATACTGGTAATACTTCTCGTATTCATTGAGCGTATAGTCCTGGTTGATATCCTCCACATCCGGGGTGGATTTATAGGAAGTGTCGTAACTCTCAGTACGGCTGTCGCTGTCGGGCGAGTTTCCCTGAGGGTTATTGATATACTTGTATCTCAACAAGATAGGCGCACGCATCTCATCCCAGTCGCTGCCACGGAAGTAGTGATAGTTGTCTCTGGCTGGGTCGGCGAAGATGCTGTCGAACACCGCCTGGTTCACCTTGCCCTGTATCTGGTCGAGGTAAGCACTCTTGTAGAAAGCCTGCTCCTCGGCATCGGTCAATCCGTTGAATCCCACATCCTGCAAGGCTCGGCTACCGCTGGTAGTGGCAAAGGCGTAGGTCACGGTGCTTTGCGTAGGAATCTTACCCCACTGGGTGTAAGTAAAACTGTTGCTACCATCCACGGGCATTCCGCTCTCGTAGAATTTCTTGCCGTCACGGAGGACGTCTTCGCTCACCTCACCCAGATTGATGTAGAAGTCGCCACCATAGTCGGCGGCATCTGCCTGGTCGCGGGTGTAGATGAATGGGTCGAGCATCCAAAACTCGATGTATTCCACATTGGCTTGCTCGAAGTCGTTGGTGTCCAACTTGCGCATCATGCCGCCCCAGTTTCGCTGAGGATTGGCTAGGGTTCCGTCTGCCTGCAAGTCGCTCACATTGAAGTTGTAAGGACCTGGCTCCGATGGATAGTAGGCTAGATTGAGCACGCTCAGCGTGTTGGTGGCTCCCTGGTAGGTGCTCTGCTGGCGCAGAGGGAAAAGCTCCTTCACATACACCTCTCTCACATAGTGATTGCTCAACTGCTTGAGGTCGCTTTTGATGTGACTTGGAGTCAGCGAACTGCCACGGCGAGTAAAGAGAGGATCGATGGTGTACCAAGCCAGTCGGGAGCGATGGAATCCGCTGCTCAGCCCCGTCTTGTCTTTGTAATCGTCCTTGAAGTTGAGCGATGGTACGCTGGAGATAACCCACGAGGTAGGAGTCATCACGTCGATGGTTCCCTTGGTGCTCTCGAAGTCGTCGATATACGAGGCATTGTCCTGTATGCCTCCCGCCTCGCCCGCCAAGAGCTGCGCAAACTCGCCCTTGAAGGTGATATAGGAGGGCTGGGTAAGGTGCAAGAATGGAATCTTGTCGAGCACATTGGTGAGCCATTGGCTCTCCTTCTTCCAGTTTAGGTTCACGCCCCAAAGGGTATTCTTGAGAGGTTCCGATCCCATCGCCACCTTGTTGGTGAGGGCTTGCTCGGAAAGATGCTGCAAGGTACCACTGAGTTGGAAATTCTTCGAGAAATCATACTCCCAGTTGAATCCCACCATGGTCTTTCTCATCTGCCCATAGTCGGTGTTGCTCTCCAGGGAAACATTCACAGCCGTTCCTGCGTCGATGATGCTCTGGTTGAGGATGGTCACCTCGCCGGCGTTGTAATCCACCGAATAATCCGTGCCTTCCGTCAAGGTGACCCCACCAGCCGTCACCACTACCGATCCTTGCGGCACATTATAGGCTCCCAGGGAGATGACGTTGGAAGAAGAACCCTTAAACTGTCCCACGATGAGATACTTGTTTTTCTCTGCCATCTGCTTGGCGATGGTCTTCGTGCTGTCGTAAAGCTCCGTGAAGGCATATTTCTCCGCCTGTTCCTCAGCCACACCTTTCTTGACGAGATAATCTCGCATATAACTTCCGAAAGGCTCTACCTTCGGGATGAAAACACGTCCGTTGGAAACCGTATAGCCCTCCACATAGTCGAAGTAGCCATTGCTGCGGGCTTTATTGTTGTTGTCCAGGCGGTCGGCACCCAGCACACGAATGATGGGCTGGCTCTTCACCTGCACCTCCGGGATGTAGTTCACATATACGCCCGTGGTGTCGCTCTGGTACTTCACGTCGAGGCGGAATTTTTCTTTCTCCACCTGCGAGGCAAGGTAATACACGTTTTTCATCATCAAGTCCCAGTTGCCTTGTTGCGGATTGTTGCTGGTGTTCTTCAGCGATTTCACGAAGAGTCCCTGCTTGGTGTCTGTGATGTCGGAAGCGAACTCGCCCACCTGATAGGTCACACCGCCGTAGGTATATTCGTAAGCCACGGCGAGTACTTGGTCGGTCTGGAGACTCGACTTCAGGGAAACATATCCCATTGCCTGGTTTACTGTATATTCCGAAGAATTGAGCAATCGGGCACTCTCCAACTTCTCGTAGTCGCTGCCCCCAACGAGTCCGCCTCCCTCCAGCACGGTGGAAGCCTGGTCGATGTCGCGAGCGGCGGCAAACTGGCTGGTCATCGCCGAATACTCCGTGTTGGCTTGGTTGGATGGTACTGTAGTTCCACCAGCGCTCCACATCCTATTGCTCAGTTTTTCGGTTTCGCCGAGGTCGGTCAGGGCAATGATGTTTCGGGTATTCGTGGTAGTACCGCTCTTGTTGGTCACCCAGATTTCCACACGGTTGATGGTGATGCCCGTCAGGAGGTTAGGCAACTTCTGCATCCAGGCATCATAGTGATTTCTGAAATATCTAGACAGGAAGAAGTGTCGGTTGTCTTCGTAATCTGCCACGTTCAATTCGAAGGGCGTAAGTTGCACGCCTCCTTTGCTCGAGACACTCTTGGAGGCAGATTTTTTCTGAGAAAAGACAGTTTGCAGCTTGAGCTTGCCAAACTGCATATCGGTGCGCACACCGAAGAGGCTGCTTGCCCCCTTGATGAGCGAGGAATTGCTAGGAAACGACACATTACCCGCCTCAACGAGCTTGATAATCTCATCCTCCTTGCCGTCATACTTCAACTTCATGTTCTGCGCATCATAGTCGAAGGTGGCATCGGTGTTGTAATTGAGGTTGAGGTTCATCTTGTCGCCTATCTTACCATTCACGTTGAGATTGATTTTCTCATCGAAATTCATCATCGTGGTCTTTCGGTTTCTGATAGGCAGGGAAGGGTTGTCGATGTTCTTCTTGTTCATGCCAAACTTCAGTTCGGCAGTACCCTGCGTCTTGACGCGGATGCCACCAGGACCGAAGATTTTCTCTGCGGGTCCCAGGTCGAAGTGCATATTGGAGAAGTCGAACTTCTCCTTGCCTTTGGCTTGGTAAATCTCATTGTTTTTCTTGCGATAGAAAGCATTGCGCTCATTCTGCTCCGTCCAAGCGAGATACTCCTTGGAGGTAAGCATGATGGGAGCCGACAGCCAAGTGTTACCCATACGGTTTCCGATGATGTAGCGGTCGAGGGTATCGTTGTAGCTCACCTGATACTGGAGCGCATCAGGACGCTTGAGGTCGAGCGGACTCTGGTAAAGGTCGCTCAGGGAATAAGGCTGGGTAAGCTGGATTTTCCAGCGAGGATGCAACAAGGAATCGGGAATCGTATCCTCATCCACGACAATGGGCTGACTCTTCGGCTGCTTCTTGTCTTGCTGCGGAAAAGGCAAAGCGAGGGCATAGCTGAAGGTTGCCACCATCAGCCAAGCCATCAAAAAATAAAGAAATCTTTGCCTCATCTAAAACAATTACTTGATTTGCTTCAAAGCCAGTTTCACCACTTGTTCCACAGGCAGGTCTGGCTGCGCCTTGAGAATATCCACCACTACCTTGGCAGATGGAGCTGGCGAGAAGCCGAGCATCGTGAGTGCGCTGACAGCCTCATCCTTGATGTCGTTGTTCACCATCGCTACATTTCCGCCATTGGCAGGAAGCTCGTCGGCTATGCCGAGACTCACAATCTTGTCCTTCAAGTCGAGGATGATGCGCTGAGCTGTCTTCAGTCCGATGCCTTTTACCGACTTCAGCAACTTGTCGTTGCCAGTGGAAATCACATTGCAGAGTTCGCTGGGCGACATGGAGGAGAGTATCATGCGAGCAGTGTTGCCACCCACTCCCGACACGGTGATGAGCAGTCGATAAAGCTCACGCTCCTGTTTGGTGGCAAAGCCGAAAAGGGTGAAAGAGTCGTCTCTTCCACCAGCCACCAACACTTCGTGAACATAAAGTTTTACTTCTTGCTTGCCCTGAATAGCCGTATATGTATTGAGCGAGATATTCAAGCCGTAGCCCACGCCTGCCGTCTCAACGACAGCCATCGCAGGAGTCAACTCGGTCAAATCGCCATGAATGTATTCTATCATATCTCTTTCTACTTATTTTATGTATATCACTTTCACCTTATTATATTATAGATAATATTATATTAACGCAAACATCTGAGGTTTATTGCATCCAGATGGCGTTATATATTTGGCGCATCATACTCATCATTTTCCCTTTAGCCTTATCCATTTGTTCTTAAAGCGGCATATATTTTTCGTTGCACGACGTGAGATGGCCGTTTCACGTCGTGAGATGCGCATTTCACGTCGTGAAACGGCCATTTCACGTCGTGCAACGGAGAAAACCACGGCTAGTAAGAAAAAAGGCAAGGGCAAACAAGAAATCTCCAATCCATAAGTTTTTCATCCTCACTACCTTACAAACTCACGACTTCCCTACCTAAAAACTATGATTTTATTACTTTTTGCAACTTTTATGAGTTAAAAAACTATTAAAACGTTACGTATTTCAAGAAAAAGCTATACTTTTGCAAACGGAAATAGATTTTATGCGGAATTCATCCGCAAATGCTAACCGCAAGACAAAGATTTAGATTGGAAATAATTCCTAATTTACATTAGATTTAGATATTGGATTTAGATTAGACAACCCAATAATATAGATAAATAGAAAGAAACAAACAACAAAATAAAAGAAATAAGAAATTATGAAGAAATTTAGAGCAGCCGTAGTAGGTTACGGCAACATCGGTAAGTTTTCAGTAGAGGCTCTTGAGGCAGCTCCTGACTTTGAGATTGCAGGTATCGTACGTCGCCAGGGCGCCAAGGACAAACCAGCTGAGTTGGCAAATTATGAGGTTGTTGACGACATCACTAAGTTGAAGGACGTAGATGTTGCCATCCTCGCCACTCCTACTCGTTCTTGCCCAGAGTATGCTGAGAAGATTGTTGCCCTCGGCATCAACACCGTGGATAGCTTCGACATCCACACCAGCATCCTCGACTATCGCACCAAGCAGATGGAGAACTGCAAGAAGGCTGGCAAGGTGAGCGTCATCTCTGCAGGTTGGGACCCAGGATCTGACTCTATCGTACGTGTATTGATGGAAAGCTTGGCTCCTAAGGGATTGACCTACACCAACTTTGGTCCAGGTATGAGCATGGGTCACTCTGTTTGCGTTCGCAGCAAGAAGGGTGTAAAGGAAGCTCTCTCTGTTACCATCCCATTGGGTGAGGGTATCCACCGCCGTATGGTATATGTAGAGTTGGAAGAAGGCGCTACACTTGAGGAAGTTACAGCCGAAATCAAGGCAGACCCATACTTCGCTCACGATGAGACCCACGTATTCGCCGTTGCATCTGTAGATGATGTAAAGGATATGGGTCATGGCGTGAACCTCGTTCGCAAGGGTGTATCTGGCAAGACCCAGAACCAGCGCTTCGAGTTCAACATGAGCATCAACAACCCAGCCCTTACCGCTCAGGTATTGGTTAACGTGGCTCGTGCTTCATTCCGCTTGCAGCCAGGTTGCTACACCATGCCAGAGATTCCTGTCATCGACATGTTGCCAGGCACTCGTGAGGAAATCGTAGCTACACTCGTGTAATTCCGATATAATATCCCAATAAAATAAAAAAGGCTCGCAAGAAATTCTTGCTAGCCTTTTTTATTTTGTAAATACTTTTTTATTTTGTAATCACTTTTTTGTTTTGCAATCACTTGACGTAAGTCTTAGATTAGCATTTCTTGTGGGTCATGATGTCGAGCACCATGTCATCTGTCGCCTTCATCGCATCGGCTCCGATAGAAGTCAAGTTGTGGATGCACTTATCCACATCGTCATCCACGATACCCTCAGCACTCGTCACGCACTTGCCTTCCATCGACAACAATGCAGAAAGCAAGGCGGTGCTTACGCCCGACGAAATCTTCAGGGCGCAGCTAGGCTTGGCACCATCGCAAATCATACCCGTGAGGTTAGCCACCATATTCTTCACCGAATTGCAGATGTGAGTATAGTCGCCACCCATCAGATAGGTAATGCCACAACTACTACCCGTGCTGGCAACCACGCAACCACAGAGTGCCGACAACTTGCCCAGGCTCTGCTTGATGTAGATGGCAGTCAAGTGACTGAGCATCAAGGCACGAATCAGCTCCTCCTCGGTGTTCTCGTTCTCGATGGCATAAACCACCACAGGATTGGTGGCACAAATGCCCTGGTTTCCACTGCCACTATTGCTCATCACAGGAATCATGGCTCCACCCATACGGGCATCGCAAGCCGAGGCGGTGCGAGAGAGGATACGTGAGAAGATGTTGTCGCCGAAGATACCATGGCTCAGCGGACGATCCATCGTCTTGCCGAGGCAATGACCATAGTTGCCCTTGATGCTCAATTCGGCAGCCTTCATATTATATTCCTTCGTCTTGAGGATGAAGGAAATCTCATCGAGCGGAGTGGTCGTAGCAAACTCGTAGACCATCGGCAAGTTGAGCTGGATGTCATCGTCTGCCTCTTCGCCCGTGGCACTGCCACGCTTATCGAAGACCACCTCGCCATTGCGCTCCACGTACACAAAGTTGGTGTGAGAGTGAGCGATGATGGCAGTAGCCTGATCGTTACCCGCATGACAGATGACCTCGATGTAGAGCTTATCCACATCGCCTTGCTTCAGCTTGATGTTGATGTCGGCATCCTTGATGTATCGCTTGCCTTGCTCCAGGGTGTCAGGTGTCAAGTCTTTCAATACTTCGAGTTCATACTCAGGCTTGCCAATGAGTGCACCGAGCGAAACTGCGATAGGCAAACCTATCATGCCTGTGCCAGGGATGCCCACGCCCATCGCATTCTTCAGCATATTAGGGCTCAAGAGCACTTCGATGCGCTCAGGGCGCTTATCCAAAGTGGTGGCAGCCTGAGATGTACACAGAGCCACAGCCATCGGCTCGGTGCAACCGATGGCAGGAACAACCTCTTTGTTGACGAGCGCGATGATGCGCTCACGCTTATTTTTCTCTAACATAATCTTACATAGCTTTTATATAAAAGACTTTATCATTATTATATAAAAGACGCTTTCATTGTCTTTTCGGGTACAAAAGTACAAAAAATAAACCGTATTTTCCCGATTTTACCAGAAAAATACGGTTTGGTCTTCTATTTTATGAACAACTCCGCAAGTTTATTGGCCAATTCTGCACCACGAATGTTCTCGGCGATGCACTTACCAGTTGCACCATCTACCAAGAAAATGGCAGGGATGAAGCGAACTTTGTAAGAATCTGCGATACCCGCACGGTCTAACCCGTTAGGCCAAGGAAATTTCTCTTCAGCCAAGGCTTTCTTCCAAGCCGCCTCGTTCTTGTCGATAGAAACACTCACAATCTCCAAGCCCTTACCCTTGTATAGCTCATACAATTTCTTGAGGTTTGGAATCTCCTTGCGACAAGGTCCACACCATGATGCCCAGAAATCCACCAAGTAATACTTCTTGCCCTTCACACAAGAGGCCATACTCTTCTTGGAGCCATCCGCCTGTTGAAGGTCGAACTGAGGAAGAGCCTCTCCTGTAAATCCCTTAGGGTTTATCTGCTCATTGAGCAACTTGCCATAGAAACTATTCTTAGCAGCATCAGAGAACATATTCCACTCCTTCTGATTGTCCTTGGTAAAATAGTTCATGGTATAGAGCATAGCAAAAGGTCCCCACCAAGAATCCTTGTTGTCGGCATAAAGCTTTTCATAAGAAGACTGCACAGTCTTAAAGAATTGGTCTTCTGCCTGATGAAATCCTTCGTAATCTTCCGATTGCTTCAGCTTTTTTACCAAAGCGGTGTCCTTTGCAGCATAAGCCTTGTTGAGCTTCTCAGTAAACGCTTCGTACTGTTTATGATAATCAGTATAAATCTTATCGAGCGAATTTCTTACTGACTCCACCTTTGCCTTACACTCCTCATTCATAGCACTGCCCGTAATCTTGACATTCTCGCTTTGGAAACCACCATTCGTTCCATCATTGAACGGCTTGGCATCAAGCGAAACCTGAATATTTTCGCCCCCTTTGGTCATAAAAGAGAAAGTGAAAGGACAATCCTTAGGCCCCACACCTATGTAGCGAGCCTCGGTCACAGGGATAGTAAGTGACAGCTTACCGCCTTTCACCACACCTGTGGCGAGGGGTTTCTCGTTACGATGGGTAGCTCCCAAGACGGCTTCCATCTCTGTTCCGTCAGGCACACCGTTCAAGGTGGCGTTCACGATACATTCATTTGCATTTTGTGCATAGGCGGCTCCTGCAGAGAGGAGCGCCCATGCGATAGAGAGAATTGTTTTCTTCATTTTATTTTATACGATTTATAATAATATTTTTATTACTTATTTTATTCTTTACTTTTCCACATTCTGAACAAAACTACCATTACCCGGATTCTCAATGGCACCTTGTGGGAATGGGAATGTCCAGAGGTGGGAGGTCGGTGTAAGGCTTACTTGCTTGCCATCCACCTCCTTGGTCAAGGTACGGGCGTATGTGCCCTCTGCATTATAACGGCGAGCATCACCAAATGGCACAATGGAGAAGATGAGCTGATTGGCCTTTGTCTGACGGATATACTGGATAGCCTCTGCCTCGGTCGATGCAGAGAGAGGCTGATACTTCTCTGGCAAGATATAAGTCTTACGAACTTGATTGAGGATATCCATCGCCTCCGAAAGCTGATTCTTACGAGCCAAACACTCAGCCTTGATGAGATATTGTTCTACGGTACGCATACCAGCCAAGTTGATATTGCCATTGGTCAAGCCTTGATAATAAGTCTCAGAGCCTTGGGTACGAAGTTTCCAGTTGCTCATAAAGTAAGCATCACCTTCCTCAAAACCGCTTGCTCTCCAAACAGGAATTCGGCTGATTGTAGTAGCATAAGAACCTTCAGTATAATTGAAATTGTAATTCTCCACGCAATCAAATCCTAAAGGAGTAGGTAACGACGGATAGGCATCCTCTTGGTCTATCTTGGTCTTGTTTTCCTGATAGAATGCCACCCAATCCACTAACTTATCATTAATAGCGAGAGCCTTGTCGGCATACTCCAAGGCCTTGTCGTAGTTCATCATTTGCAAATAAGTACGAGCCAACATGGCATAAGCCGCTCCCTTGCCTGGATGAAGGATAGTGGTTCCCATATCTGGAAGGTCGGCAATAGCCTCTTCCAAATCCTTCAAGATGAAATCATAGATTTCCTGAATGGTCGCCTGATGATAAGAAGCATCCTGCAAGCTGCTCGTAATGAGCGGAACGCTTAACTTGGTTGCCGCCGAACTAGCCTCGTAAGTATCGGCATAGTAATTGGCAAGATTGAAATAATTCATCGCACGAAGCACCTTGGCATACGCCATTACCTCTGCCTTCTCCTTATCGCTGCCTTCTGTAGTATTAGGCACATCCTCCAAAATCAAGTTGCAAGTATTGATGGTTCCATAAGCCGCATAATAAGCCCCCTCGTCAGAACTATTCCAATAGATTCGGTCAACCTCCTCATCCCAATTGTAATTAGCCTTATACATCGGATAGTAACTGGCATACGAATTGGTGAGATACTGGTCATTAAGCAAATAGCAAGTCTGCGTAATTGGCATACGATGGTTGCCATATTCATAACGCAGAAACGCCTCATAGTCGGCAAGGGTCTTAGGGATACGCTTACCCTTTGGCTCTATGTTGAGATAGTCGTCGCAGGATACGAGCGAAATAGTCATCCCCAGTAGCAACAACATAATATATAAATAATTCTTTTTCATCGTCTTCATTGTTTAAAAGTTGAGATAAATGCCCAATACATAGTTGGTAGCATTGTAGCCACCGAGCTGATATTTAGCCTGCGTGCTCTTTGCCCAGAAGAATGGGTTCTCCACATTCGCTTGGATTCTGGCGTTCTGCAGATAGAGCGAACGGCAGATACTCTTTGGCAAATGATAAGCTAGCGAGATATTGTTCAAGCGGACATAGCTGGCATCCAACACATTAATATCTGCGTAATAATAAGTGCTATACAAAGCCTCTGCCGACAAACCACTCTCGGCAAATATCGCCTTAGGTACATTGGTACGAGCCTCGTCACCTGGCTGCATCCATCTATCGGCAAGTCCCGCACTTGCTCCTGCTATATTGGAGATATAACCGATGCTCGAATAGCTACAAGTAAGGAAAGCAGGATTGCTATTGCGCACCTTGTGGCCACCAGCAAAGAGGAACTGCAAGCTGAGGTCGAAATCCTTATAGCTTACGCTAGTACCGAAAGAGCCACTATACTTTGGTGTGGTAGTGCCCGCGTACTTGATGGCATCAAGCGTGGTTGGCTGGTTGGTTACCTTCTCGCCATTCTCATCATACACCTGTGGCAAGCCCTCTTCGCTCAACCCTGCCCACTCGTAGGCATAGATGGCATTATACTCGTTGCCGATGATTGGATAGGCAGAAGGATAATCCAACTGGAGAATATACATCGGTGCCTTCACATTCACGTATGTCACCTTATTCTTATTATAAGCATAGGTCATATTAGCCCTCCAAGAGAAATCCTTGGTACGGAGAATCTCACTATTCAGGGAGATTTCCACACCACGGTTGTACATCTCACCATTGTTAATGGTATAGGTGCTATAGCCCCAGCCCTCGGTAGGAACGCCCATGGTGGAAGCCAAAAGGTCGGTACCCTTCTTGTTATAATATTCGATAGTACCATTGAGGCGATTCTTGAAGAGGGCGAAGTCGATTCCGATATTGAATGTATTGGTCTTCTCCCAACTCAAATAAGGATTGGCACGAGATTGCACATAGCCTTGGGTACCGCCCACATGACCATTGTTACTATAGCTCGCTACCATATAAGGAGCCGAGTTCTTGGATACGTTACCGGCAATACCATCCGACACACGGAGCTTCAAGTAGTTGACCCAATCTACATGGAAGAATTTCTCCTTGCTGATAATCCAACTGGCACCTACAGACCAGATAGGCTTGTTCTGATACTTGGAACTGGTACCCCAAAGATTGGAACGATCCCAACGCAAACTACCTGTCACGCTATAACGGTCATCGTAAGTGTAAGCTGCGTTGCCATACACCGATACATAACGATTCACATTCTCATAAGATGCAGCCAAATCACTCTCATACATCGAGTTGTAGCCAAGGACACCAGCTACACCCTGCAGCAAGTCGGCATTGTTCACCATGCTGGATGTCAACATCTGCGAGTCGTAATTGAACAAGCGATTGCGATGCAGTTCCTGTTTGTTTTGAATCGTCTCCGTACCCAAGATGGCGGTAACACTATGAATATCCTTGAATGTCTTGTCGAAACTCAACTGCTGACGGAAATTGTAAGCAGAGGTATATTGGTCAGAGCGAACCATAATATCACCATAAGGAATCATATACTTCACAGAATTGTCGCCATCTGCTACAGCATAGTCGTTTACTACGCCACGTACGTATGAGGAAGCCTTGTCCGCCAAAGACTCTCCTCTATAAGAAGCACGCTCATATTGGAAGGAAGCGGAATACTTCAAGAAAGGAAACAACTGGAGATTTAATCGAGCGAATGTGCGCAGAGCCAATTCTTTATTGGTAGTTATTTGTCGGTTCAGCTCCTCCATCGGCGTGATGTCCATGCGATAAAGTCCATACTGATTATAGATGGCCATATTGCTCTTGCTGTATCTTTCCTCCATTGGTTTCGTATAGTACGTGCCATCCGCATTGACCAAATCATCGTAAGGCAACACGGAATAACCAGGCGACAAGGCATCATAATTTTGGTTCTTGTCCTCGCCAATCTTGAAGTAAGCACCCAGATCGAGTGAAAGCCACTTGGTAAAATGAGTGGTATTGGTCAAGTTCAAGCCTAGAGACTGGTCATTGGCATACTTGTTCGACTGGGTATCATACTTGTAAGTAACAGATGCCTTGAAGAGATTATTGACCGAATTATTGACAATATTCATATTATACTGCTGATAGAGTTCATCACGCTTGGCGTATTTCTCCACCTGCTTATAATAGTTGTAACCCTTGCCTGCCAATCTACTAAGTGTATTGTTCATCTCGCTCTCCGAGATATTGCCCGCATAATAACTCAAGATAGAGCGGATACCGGAGCTAGGATAGATATTCTCATCCAACATATTCTTGGCATACTCCTTGGCTCCATCACCCACAAGATTGGGATTCTGCGCAGCCCATTCCTTCTCCAAATCTACAACAAGAGCAGAATTGGCGAGATTTTTTGTATAATAAGAATAAGGATGCCAAGTGAGCGAGGCGTTGAAGGAAACATTGGTCTTTCCTTTGGCTGCCGACTTCTTGGTAGTGATGACGATGACACCATTTGCCGCACGAGCACCATAGATAGAGGCTGCGGCAGCATCCTTCAATACGGTGATGCTCTCAATATCATCCATATTCAAGTCGGGCAAATCTTCCTCTATTTCATTGCCATTTCCTGTCAGCTTGGTTTTCTCCACAGGAAAGCCATCAATGACATAGAGAGGAGAGGTGGAAGCATTCATGGTGGTGACACCACGAATCATACCATCATTATAACCTGCCACCTCGCCAGCCAAGACGGTGGAGAGGTTGCTCAATCGCTTATCCTTCAGTTCGTCGGCAGTAACCTTGGTGAAGGCACCCGTGGCACGTTCTTTGGAAATGGTCTGATAACCAGTTACCACTACCTCACCAAGCACGGTCTTGTTCTCCGACATGGCTATCTTCAGGTTGTCCTTGCCCGAAACCTTTACCTTTTGGTCGTTCATACCCACATAAGAGACAGTTACCTCATGACAATCTTTCGGAATGTAAAACTCGAAATGGCCATCTACATCCGTTACCGTACCATAAGGGCTGCCAGGCACCGTAACAGAAGCGCCAATCATCGGTTCGCCATCCTCATCGGTGATGGTACCAGACAAATGGCGAATGTCATCTCCCTTGCTTGTTGTAGCAGCGGCAGATGTTTTTGGTTGATAGACCTTCTTGACAGTAATAAACTTACCACTTACCGAGCAAGCAAAAGGCTTACCCTGCAAGATTTGCTTCACGGCAGCAGGTGCCGAAGCATTCTTCAGATGAACAGTGGTAGAATAAGGTTTCACGTCTTCTACCACAAAGCTCACCTTGTAATCAGACTTCTGCTGAACCTTTCGCAAGGCAGAAGCCAAAGACTCATTGACGAGCGACATCGTGATGCCACCCTTTGCATTCTGCGCCCCTACAGGCAATGCCATCCATAGACCCAAGATGACAAGCATGAATACATTTCTAACTTCTTTCATAATTCTCTCTTTTTATCGTTTGCGTTACTGTTAACACTAAAAATACGTATTTGAAAGCAAATCAGTAACATCTACTTTCAATAAATCATGAAAAAAGTTATTTTTCTTACATCAGCCTTCTTTATTCCACTACGATGTAGCCATCTTTAGCGGAAACTTTGGCGATACCAAATTCGTTTAACAATCCTACCGCTTCTTCCAGGGACGCTGTCTTATCCATAGAGAAATCAAGATGCAATAGTTTGGCACGTTGATTCTTAAACAACGCTTTCACCTGATAATAATCGGCAATACCATGCACTATATATTCCAAGGTCTGGTCGTGAAAGTAGAGTACGCCATCAGCCCAAGCCGTAGTTTCCTCTGTATCCACAGTTTTTACCTTCTCAAGATTAGTCTGATGGAGCAACAAAGAATATTGCTGTCCTGGAGCCAATACTATCGGAGCATGTGCATCGTTGTTCTTCTGCATCACTTCCACCTTTCCTTCCACCAAGGTTACCTTGCAGTCGCTGCCTATGTACGCAGATATATTAAAAGAGGTACCTAAATCCTTGGTCAATACGCCACCAGCCTCAACCACAAAAGGTCGATGGGCATCATGTTTTACCTTGAAGAAAGCCTCGCCTACGAGTTGAATCATGCGTTCCTTCCCCTTAAACTGGTGTGGATAAGTAAGTTTGCTATTGCTATTGAGTTTCACTTCCGTGCCGTCGGCAAGGGTAAGCGTTATCATTTCACCTTCTGCCGTCTGAATGGTTGCCATTCCTCCGTCATGGCTAGCATTCATCGCCACAACTCCTTCCGAAGCCTTACCGAGTTTGTTCTGAGTCCATTGCCAAACGAAGACGATTGCCAACATGGCAGCCGCCCCCACCACCGCAGAGAACATAGTTCGCAACACCGCACGATGTCCTGTACCAACAGATGCAACTTTTTCCGTGCCAACAATCTTCTCCAACTCAGCATCCAAGTCGGGCAAAGGGCACTTTTTGCGTATCATAGCTTGTTCGATGGCAGCCAAGTCCTGGATGTCATTCTGTAAGCTTTCATCATTAAAAATATCAGTTTTCTTCATCATGTTTCTATTTCTTTACCTAGAATAATACGTTTCACCTTTCAAAATGGTAACACCTTACTCTATTTTCTTTTGACTATTTCGTTTTCTTTTGATTATAATGTTCTCTTAACAGTTTCAAGGCTTTCATGATATGCCTCTTTACCGTTTCCTGACAGACGTTCATCTCCTCTGCCACCTCTCGGTATTTCTTGTGGTTAAGATAACATTCCTCTAAAACATGACGAGTGGTATCGGGAAGCAAGTCGAGCATCTCCTCCACTTGCCGTTGGCGTTCTCTGTTGGTATCATTATCCTCATAACATTGATCCACGGCATGAAGATAATAGTCGGCATATTGAGCATGGACAGAAGAATGCCGAAGATAATCCATGCATTTGTTTTTTACGCACTTCAGCAAGAAAGCAGGCAATGTCTGCCTATCATAAGAGGCAAAGTCTTCCCATACGTGAGCGAAAACACCACTCACGATGTCACGACTCGCCTCTTCATCTTTCAGAAGCTGAAGTGCATAATAATATAATCGGGCATAATATGTCTTAAACAATTGCCCAAAAATTTCTCTGTTACTCATCTACAAACAAAGGATCGTCTGGAGTCAACATCGTTGGCTTCTGGTCGAATTCCTTCAAGAGTTGCTCAGAAGCATACTTCTTATCTACTACCAAACGGAACATATACTCATTGAACCAATCGTTGGTCATGATGAAACAGCCGCCAAAGCCATTGTCGGCACCCCAGCTATTCTCCACCTTCCATTTCACTGGCTTGCCGTTGGCATCGAGGTCCACGGCTGTCAAGGTCATGGCATGGGTAGAACCACTGTCGAAGGTAGAGATGCGCTCTGCCTTGTTCATTGGGAAGGTAGTGCCGAAGAGACTTCCATAGTCGAAGTTGTCGAGTGCCAAATAGCCACGCTTGCGGTCGAGCTGCTTGCCTACGTCGTAGCTGGAATACATCTTGTGGCCATCCTTGAGGGAAGCGATGGCGAGATTGGCGATTTCTTCCATCGGAAGATTCAAGTATTTCCAGTTATGACCATCGTAGGTGTGGCGGTCGTACTCCACCTCGTAGGTCTTGTGGTAAGGACGACGAGGGTCGTTCATCACCATCAGGAAAGTGCCGTTGAGGTCCTTGCCAACGGTCTCCTCATAGAAACTCTTAGGAGTATATTTCTTAGCCTCGCCCACCTGCTTGCCATCCTTGTCACGGAAAGCGTAGGTGAATTCCTTCACTGGTTCGCCGAGGGTGAGACAGAGCATGTGATAAACCTGAGCGAGCATCTCGTTCTTGCGAGCCTGGATGGCAGCAGGTTTCTTGCCAGCAGCCCCCATCTTGCGCAACTCCAAGCCATACTCACGAAGCTTGCTGCTCACGAGGCGGCTCATCTTCGTAGTGTTGTTGCTGGAGTAAGTCTCAGGCATGGCGCTCATTGGCACCAAGCCATACTTGGCAGTCAAGTCGGCTACGCCACAGAAAGTACCGCCATCGTTGAGCGGATTCTTGAAGAAGAACTGCACCTGAGGGTCCTCGATGCTCTTCTTGCCGAGGTCGATGACACCCTGGAGCATCAAGTTAGCCTTCTCCAACTGGTCGTAGAAGAAGAGATAGTCCTGTGAGAACTCCACCACTCTGCCCTGCTTGTCGTTCTTGGCAAAGTTGGAACGGAGCACATTGAGACCGCTGAACATCCAGCATCTACCCGAACTCTTCTGATTATGAATGCTCTGCGAAGGAGTCTCGATGCTGAAATGGGTATCCACAGGAGCCTCGTTGGCGTGATTCTTCACCAAGTCGTCGATATTATTGTTGGCGATGGCATTGAAGAGTGCCTTGTTGGCAACACCCGCACCCTGGCTTTTCTCCATTTGCTGGAGGGCAGACTGACTGATGCCGCCCCCTTTGTTCTGCGCCATCATCGAGAGGGAAACCATCATCAAGGCTCCCACAAATAACAGGTTCTTTTTCATTATCTTGTATATTTTGTTAGTTTCTTTTTGCAAAAATACAAAGAAATATCGAAAAAAGCGAAATTATCCCTATAAAAATGTTATTTTATGAAAAAAAGCATTACCTTTGCACTCATAAACAATGAAAGAAATTATGGACAAAAGCAAGTTTAGTCTGTTAAGCAAAATAAAATACCCTATAGATTTGCGCAAACTGAGCATCGACCAGTTGCCAGAAGTATGCAAAGAATTAAGAGAAGACATTATCGACGAGGTTTCCGTAAACCCTGGTCATTTTGCCTCCTCGCTTGGCGTTGTGGAAATCACGGTGGCATTGCACTACGTCTATAACACCCCTGACGACCGCATCGTATGGGACGTTGGTCACCAAGCATACGGACATAAGATACTGACTGGCCGACGTGAGGCATTCTGCACCAACAGAAAGCTCCACGGCATACGCCCATTCCCCACCCCAATGGAAAGCGAATACGACACCTTCACTTGCGGACACGCCAGCAACTCTATCTCCGCAGCCCTAGGTATGGCTGTGGCGGCACGAGAAACCGGCAATAAAGACCGACACGTGGTGGCCGTCATCGGCGATGGAGCCATGAGCGGCGGATTGGCTTTCGAGGGACTCAACAATGTTTCCAGCACGCCAAACGATATGCTCATCATCCTGAACGACAACGACATGAGCATCGACCGTGCCGTGGGCGGTATGGAGAAATACCTCCTACAGCTCGACACCAACGAGACTTACAATAAGCTTCGCTTCAAGGCTTCGCAATGGTTGCATTCCAAAGGCATTCTCAATGACAATCGCAAGAATGGCATCATACGCCTCAACAATGCCTTCAAATCGGTGCTGAGCCACCAGCAGAACATCTTCGAGGGCATGAACATACGATACTTCGGTCCTTTCGACGGCCACGACGTGAAGGAAGTGGTTAGAATTCTGAAGCAGCTCAAGGGGATGAAGGGTCCCAAGCTCTTACACCTCCACACCACCAAGGGAAAAGGCTACGAACCTGCTGAGAAGAGCGCCACCATCTGGCACGCCCCTGGAAAATTCGATCCAGAGACCGGTGAGCGTCTCATCGCAGACACAACCAACCAACCTCCTAAGTTCCAGACCGTATTCGGAGAGACGCTTCTCGAACTTGCCAAGAAGAACCCTAAGATTGTGGGAGTAACACCAGCCATGCCTACAGGATGTTCAATGAACATCATGATGCAGGCTATGCCCGACCGAACATTCGACGTGGGCATTGCCGAAGGGCACGCCGTCACCTTCTCGGGAGGTATGGCAAAGGACGGATTGATTCCTTTCTGCAACATCTACAGTGCGTTTGCGCAGCGCGCCTACGACAACATCATACACGACATGGCGATTCTCAATCTGCCTGTCATCCTCTGCCTAGACCGTTCCGGACTGGTGGGCGAAGATGGTCCTACCCATCATGGAGCCTTCGACCTGGCAGCCCTCCGCCCGATACCAAACCTCACCATCGCCTCGCCGATGAACGAGCATGAGTTGCGCAACCTGATGTACTCAGCCCAATTGCCAGACCACGGCAGCTACGTAATACGCTACCCTCGTGGATGTGGCGTACTCGTGGATTGGCGCAACCCGATGGAGGAAATCAAGACGGGTACTGGCCGAAAACTGAAAGACGGCGACGACGTGGCCGTGCTCACCCTCGGTCCTATCGGAAACGATGCAGCCAAAGCCATCGAAGAGGTGGAGAAAGAGACGAGCCTGAGCGTAGCCCATTACGACATGAGATTCGTGAAACCACTGGACGAAAACATTCTCACAGAAGTGGGCAAGAAGTTTAAGCGCATCGTAACCATCGAAGACGGTGTGCGAGCTGGCGGTATTGGCTCTGCCATTCTGGAATGGATGAGCGACCATGGCTACCAGCCACAAATCACTCGCCTCGGATTGCCAGACGACTTCGTGGAACACGGCACCGTGGCACAACTCAGAGAAATCGTTCACCTCGACAACGAAAGCATCAAGAAAGCAATCAAAGGATAACAAATTATGAAGATTATCATAGCTGGCGCACATGCCATAGGTACCCACTTGGCTCGACTCTTGTCGAGAAGCAAGGAGGAAATCACGCTCATCGACGAAAACGAGGAACGACTGGCTAGCATTGGCTCCGACTGCGACTTGCTCACCATGATGGGCAAGCCGACCAGTCTGAAAGTATTGCGTGACGCAGGAGTGGATGACGCTGACCTATTCATCGCCGTCACTCCTGTGGAGAGTACCAACATCACGGCGAGCATCCTCGCCAAGACCCTAGGAGCCAAGCGCACCGTGGCTCGTGTGGATAACCCAGAGTATATGGATCCACAAGCCCAGGAATTCTTTAAGGAACTGGGCATCAGCAAGCTTATCTACCCAGAGATGCTTGCCGCCGTAGATATCAACAATGGACTGAAGATGAGTTGGGTACGCCAACGCTGGGATGTACACGACGGAGCACTCGTAATGCTTGGCATCAAACTGCGTGAGGGCTGCGAGATTCTCAACGAACCACTCAAGAACATCAGCGGTCCTAACGACCCCTATCACGTGGTAGCCATCAAGCGAGGCAGAGAGACCATCATCCCTGGTGGTAACGACGAGCTGAAGCTCTACGACCTCGCCTACTTCATGACCACCCGCAACTATATCCCTTACATCCGCAAGATAGTGGGCAAAGAACACTATGTGGATGTAAAGAACGTGATGATTATGGGCGGCGGACGCACCGCCGTTCGCGCCGTGAAGAAGATGCCTGAGTACATGGAGTGCAAGATTATCGAAATCAACGAGGACCGTTGCGAATATCTCAACGACATCCTCGACGACAACCATACACTCATCATCCATGGCGACGGACGCGACATTCCGTTGCTCACCGAAGAAGGCATCCGAAGCACACAGGCCTTTGTTGCCCTGACAGGAAACGCAGAGACCAACATTCTCGCCTGCCTCACCGCCAAGCGAATGGGTGTGCGCAAGACTGTTGCCGCCGTAGAGAACGTAGATTACGTGAGCATGGCAGAAAGCCTCGACATTGGTACCATCATCAACAAGAAGATGATTGCCGCCAGCTACATCTACCAGATGATGCTCGACGCCGACGTGATGAATGTGCGTTTCCTGATGAGCGCCAATGCCGATGTGGCTGAATTCATCGCCAAGGAAGGCTCCAAGGTAACCAAGAAGCCAGTAAAGGAGTTGGGCATGCCTATTGGCGTAACGATTGGTGGACTGGTACGCAACAACGAGGGAATGCTTGTTTCGGGTAACACCCAGATAGAACCAGGCGACTCGGTGATGGTGTTCTGCCACAACATCAATATGAAAAAGATAGAAAAGTACTTCATATAATACAACGGTAATATATATATAATAAGCTCATATATATATAATTAATAATTAAAGTAATATATATAATAAGGTACAATCATATTCTTATCTGTTGAGAATAAGAGCGACATGATTAATTCTAAATTGATATACAAAATTCTGGGACAGCTGCTCTTCATCGAGGCGTTCTTGCTGTTGCTCAGTCTGCTGGTAGCGTTCTACTATCAGCAAGATGACGTTTTTGCCTTCATCGTGGCGACACTCGCCACCATTGGCGGCGGACTCGCCTTGAAATGGAAGGGACATGGAGCCGACAACTCGATGTCTCGCAGAGACGCTTATCTTGTGGTTACTAGCTCATGGATTGTGTTCAGTCTCTTTGGCACGTTGCCCTTCATAATAAGCGGATACATCAACAACTTCACGGATGCTTACTTTGAAACGATGTCGGGATTCACCACGACGGGAGCTACCATCATCGACGATGTGGAGGCACTGCCGCATGGCTTGCTCTTCTGGCGTTCGCTCACCCAGTGGATAGGCGGACTGGGCATCGTGTTCTTCACCATCGCCCTCTTGCCATCGCTCGTAGGAGGACAGACCAAGGTGTTTGCAGCCGAGGCGACGGGACCTATCAAGACCAAGCTGCACCCTCGCCTCTCCACCTCGGCAAAATGGATTTGGAGTATCTACTTGGTGCTCACCATCGCCTGCATCGTGGCTTATTACCTGGGTGGAATGAACATCTTCGACAGTTTCAATTATGCGATGACGACCACGGCTACAGGAGGATTCGCCACCCACAACTCCAGTACGGAGTTTTTCCATTCGCCTTCGCTCGAATATATCTGTACCTTTTTCTGTTTTCTTTCGGGTGTAAACTTCACCTTGCTTTACGCCGCCGTCATCAAGTTCAAAATCAAGGATTTGTTTAAGAACTCAGAGTTTAAGTTCTACATGCTCCTCGTCGTCGCCTTCTCCGCCTTCATCATGGTAGAGCTGATGGCGATGCGCAACTACGACTTGGAACATGCCTTCCGCAGTGCCGTCTTCCAGGTGGTGTCGTTCATCACCACCACCGGTCTCTTCAACGACGATGCCGCCCTCTGGCCTCACGTCACTTGGGTAATACTCGCCGCCTGCATGTTCTTCGGTGCTTGCTCGGGCAGTACGAGCGGTGGACTGAAATGTATCCGTGGCGTAATGCTCTTAAGGGTGGTGAAAAACGAGTTCCGCCAGATATTGCATCCCAACGCCGTGTTGCCACTGAAGATAGACGGTGTGAATGTGCCGATGCAGAAGCGAGTCACGTTGCTCGCCTTCCTCGTCACCTACCTCATCATCTGTCTTCTCATCTCATTTACGATGATAGCGATGGGCATCGACAATACCAATGCCATCACCATCACCCTGAGCTGCGTGGGCAATGTGGGACCTACGCTGGGCACGGAGATAGGACCAACGATGTCGTGGAGCGAACTGCCCGACGTGGCGAAATGGTTCTGCTCATTGATGATGCTCATCGGTCGTCTGGAGATATTCAGCGTGCTGGTCATCTTTACGCCAGCCTTTTGGAAAGAAAACTAAACATGCTTCTAAGAAAAGAAAACTAAGTAAGTTTGGGAAAGAAAACTAAGTATATAATTAACCATATTCGTATTACTTTAAAAAAGTAAATTATGAAACCATTAAAGTTTGAACCACTATTGAAATCCACCATCTGGGGTGGCAGTAAGATCATCGCTTTCAAGCATCTCGACGTGAAGCAAGAGAATGTGGGTGAGAGCTGGGAGATCTCTGGAGTACCAGGCAATGAGAGCATCGTAGCCGATGGCGAGATGCAAGGCAAGAGCCTCAACGAGGTTGTTGCCGAACTGAAGGGTAGCTTCCTCGGCGAGGAGAACTACAAGCGATTTGGCAATGAGTTTCCACTGCTCATCAAGTTTATCGATGCCAACCGCGACCTCTCCATCCAGGTTCACCCTAACGACGAGATTGCCCACAAGCAGGGCAAGGAGCGTGGCAAGACAGAGATGTGGTATGCCCTGCCATGTGAGCCAAATGCCAAGCTCTACAATGGATTGAAGATGAAGATTACACCAGAGCAGTATAAGGAGATGGTGGAGAACGACACCATCACCGATGCCTTGGCTCAGTATAGCGTGAAGGAGGATGACTGCTTCTTTATCCCTGCGGGCAGAATCCACGCCATCGGCACAGGTTGCTTCGTGGCAGAAATTCAGCAGACCAGCGATGTGACCTATCGCATCTACGACTTCAAGCGCAAGGACAAGGACGGCAACTATCGCCAGCTTCACACCAAAGAGGCTGCCGAGTGCATCGACTACACCGTATTGGACAACTATCGCCAGCAATACACTCCTGCCAAGAACCAGGGCGTGAGCATGGTGCAGTGCCCATTCTTCAATACCGCCGTATATGACCTCGATGAGCCAATGACGCTCGACTATTCAGAGCTGGATAGCTTCGTCATCTTGATTGGCTTGAAGGGTGAGGCAAAGATTACCGACAACGAGGGCAACGAGATTTCGCTGCAAGGTGGCGAGAGCATCGTAGTACCAGCCTCCACCAAGACCTTGAAGGTGGAAGGAACATTGAAGTTCCTGGAGACATACGTATAAATTATGTGAAGAACTAAAAATGAAGAGTGAAGAATCCTATAGTCTTTTTACTATGGATTCCTCACTCTTATATTTTAATACATGAGTCGTTTTGCTCATCATTCTCATAAAACATTTAAATTCTTCACTCTTCGTTCTTCACTCTTCCCTTAAGAACTTCTCCACATCCGCCTGTATCTTCTGAAATTCGGGCGAGAACTGATAGAAGGTGTTTTTCTTCATCATCATCTTGACCTTGCCCAGGCTGTTCTCATAGCATGCCATCTCCGTTCGGGCTTGCTCACTGTGGATGGCACGGTCACGAATCTCGTTCTCCCGGTCGTTCCGCAGGGCATCGCAGACGCTCTGCACGATGGGGCTTACCACGAGGTCGAACAAGTGATGACCCTGTATATATAAATAGGTATTATGCTCGTTCACCCCGAGATTGTTGAGATATTCCGCCATGCTCGGCAACTCGTCCTTATACTTCTTGAAGCGACGCTCCAACTGGAATATCTTCGCCCTCACCTTCTTGCCCAGGTAGTCTATCGCCCACCCTGGGTCTTGGATGCGCACCGATGGCAACATGATAACTTTGTCGAACTCCGCCATATCGAAGTGCATCGACATCTTGCGATGGCGAATATTCAAGAGCATGTGCCATACGAAGAGCGGCCATATCGTGCGGGAATAAGCTTCCATGAATCGCTCGAAATCAAAGATGCGATGGTCGTTGAGCGTCACCATCACACAGGTTTCGTGCAACCCCTTGGCATAACACTGGAAGTTCTCAATGGCATAAGCATAGGTATGGAAGATGTAAGGACTCTCCAACATCTGCTTCGACGATTCGGTGTCGCCCTGACGCAAGTAGTCATAGTCGGCATCCACACAGGCTATCATGTCCTTGCCCAATCCCTTGAGCATACTGGCAATGGCAGCCTTCTTTCCTCGGTCCAAATGCTGGTTGCGAGATGGCAACATGATGTCGAAATAGCGAGTATCATTCTCGAACTTCCCCAATACCGAGCGCCAAAAGAACACATCGTCGTAGCTCTCGACGTAAGCCACTATCTTGCGCCGAGCCTTCTTCGAGGTCATCCGATTGGCAGCCTCGAAGTACAGGGAATTGATATTATCGGTTAAACGCTTGCTCATAGATTCGCAAAATTTAGTGAAGAGAGAAGAACGAAGAGTGAAGAATTCAACAGTCTTCTTGACTCCGTTTCCTTTTTATTTTTTTCAAACCACAAAGCATTTGAATTCTTCGTTCTTCACTCTTCGTTCTTCACTTAATCGTGATGTCGTTCACTTCGGTCACGTGGTCCATCCATCCGTCCATCACCACGGCAGGACTGTGGGTGGTCATGATGAGCTGGATGTTCGGGTTGAGCCTCAGCACCAAGCCGATGAGCTGCTTCTGCCACTCGAAGTGGAGACTGATTTCAGGCTCGTCCATGAAGAGCACGTAGGGCTGGTTGTCCTCCACCAAGACTGTGAGGAGGATGGCGAGTATCTGCTTCTCACCTGCCGAAAGCTGGTAAGGCAGGAGCTGTTCGCCCATCTGGTTGAAGCGGATTTCGTTCGCCGTACGGATAATAGTCTTGCCCGTGTCCTTGAAGAGACCATCGACGATGTCCTGGAAGAGTTTCTTCGGCTCGCTCAACTTCTGCGCTTTCTGCGCCGCATCGGGTTCGCCACCCTGAAGCACGGCGATGATGCGGTTGCCGATGTTCACCTGATAGTCGAGATACTTGCGCTGGAGCTGGAAGAGTTGCCAGTCGAGCTCGGTCACGAGGGTGAGGTCTATCTTGTTGATCATCTCCGCATTCATCAGCGGTCTATCCACCGAACGAATCACGTCGAAGCGAATCCACTTGGCATCCTCGGGCTCCACCTGCAAGTGAACGCCCTTGAGCATATGGCTCGGGAATTCGCCACCCGCAGCAAGGCCTTTCACCACCTTATTTAATATAGTACTCTTGCCCACGCCGTTCACACCGCTCAGAATGTTGACACGACGGTCTAGGTTCCAAAGGATATGTTTGGTACCACTCCAGAGAGACTCAATCTCTATCTGTTTGATATAATCAGCATATTTCTGCATAGAATAATCTCCTATCTTTTCTATTTTTCTTCCGCAAATATAGCAAAATTCCTTGAAATTTTGTACCTTTGCACTCGATTTTAACGATAAATATAGACGAAATTAATATTATTAAGGAAAAATGGATAACAAACGACCTCTCATCGCCCACTTGTGCCTCTTTTGTTCTGGCGCATTCTGGGGATTGATGGCTCCCGTAGGCAAAGATGCCATGCTGCACGGTATCGACGGCATCGACCTCGTGAGCTTCCGTGTGCTCGGTGGAGCCATCCTTTTCTGGCTCACCTCGCTCTTCACCAAGAAGGAGCACGTACCCGTAAAAGACATCTTCATGTTTGGCGCAGCCGGCATCTTCGCTCTCGTGTTCAACCAGTGTTCTTACACCATCGGACTGAACATGACCTCGCCAAGTAACTCCAGCATCATGACCACCTCGATGCCTATCTTCGCCATGATTCTCTCCTTCCTCATCCTGAAGGAACCTATCACCTGGAAGAAGGCCCTGGGCGTGCTGATAGGATGCGCCGGCGCCGTCATCATCATCACCACGAGCGCCACGTCGGGCAATGCGAAAGTGGGCAACATCTGGGGCGACCTGCTCTGTATGTCGGCTCAACTCTCCTTCGCCCTCTATCTCTCGCTCTTCAAGAATCTGCTGTCGAAGTACTCGCTCTTCACTATCAACAAGTGGATGTTCCTCTGGGCTACCGTCATCATCTGGCCATTCACCATCGGACACATCTCTGCCATCGACTTCGCCAACGTTCCGATGAGCACGTGGTGGGAGGCTGGCTACGTCATCTTCTTCGGCACCTATCTCGGCTACATCTGCATGATGATTGGTCAGAAGACCCTTCGCCCTACCGTGGTAAGTGTCTATAACTATGTGCAGCCATTGGTTTCCGTAACCGTGAGCGTACTGGCAGGTCTCGCCGTGTTCAAGGGCGCGCAAGCCATTGCCGCCGTATTGGTATTCTCAGGTGTATGGCTCGTAGTAAAGAGTAAGTCTAAACGAGACATCGAGACGCACGAGCACAGCTTGTCGTTCGAGAAGAGACACGCATAACACATATATCTCCATCAAAAGAACCCTCATCTGATGAAAGAATTCATATCAGCTGAGGGTTCTTTTTATATTCTCTATGGAAAACAAATCCAATTCATTATAAATAAGGATTGTGAGTTTTCGGAATTCTCTGTACCTTTGCACCCGAAAATAAAAACAAGAGAATTAAAATGAATTATAAAATGATGATGGCTTCCGCACTCATCCTTGGCACATTGCCTGTAAGTGCGGAGAATGCCCCTTCTGAAAAGGCATTTTTGGAGAAAGTTCCTTCTGAGAATACAATTTCAGAGTTTGTTCTTTCGGATAGCAGTAAAGTTTTTGACATCGACGAGGTGGTGGTCGTATCACAGCCCAAGGAGGCATTTCGCCTTCGTCAGCAAGCTCTGAGCAGTACTTCGCTCGGAAGTTTCCAGATACAGAAACTGGGGGTTCACGACTTGCGTGAACTCTCTCAATACATCCCTAATTTTGTGATGCCTAATTATGGCAGTCGCCTTTCCTCCGCCATGTACGTCAGGGGCATCGGAAGCCGTGTCAACAGTCCTGCCGTGGGCATCTACCTCGACGGCATCCCAGTGATGAACAAGGCGGCTTTCAATCTGCATAATTATCAACTGAGCCGCGTGGATATGCTCCGCGGTCCGCAAGGCACGCTCTATGGTCAGAACACCGAGGGAGGACTGGTGAAGATGTACTCTCGCAATCCTTTTTCTTACGAGGGCACCGACGTGCGCATCGGATATGGAAGCAAGTATTATCGCAATGGCGAGGTGGCGCATTACCAGCGCATCAACGACCATTTCGGTTTCTCCGTGGCTGGTTTCTACGATGGACAGAACGGTTTCTTCCGCAATACCAACACGGGCGATAGAGCCGACAAATACAATGAGGCGGGTGGCAAGTTGTCGCTGAACTTCCGTCTGAACAAGGGATGGAGCATCGACTGGCTCGCCAACTATCAGTATGTTGACCAGAATGCCTTCCCATACGGTTTGCTCGACCTGGAGACTGGCAAAAGCGCCCAGCCATCGACCACCTTCACAGGCACTTATCGCCGCAACAACTTGATAACAGGCTTGAACATCGGGCATCACGGCGAGAGCTTCGACTTCGCTTCGGTTACGAGCTATCAGTATCTCAAAGACCGTATGTTGATGGACCAGGATTATATGCCAGCCGACTATATGCACATCTTGCAGGAGCAACTGAGCAACGCCATCACCCAGGAATTCACCTTCAAGAGCACCAAGCCTGTGGGCGGTTTCTGGCATTGGACAACGGGCGCATTCTTCTCCTACGAGTGGTTGAAGACCAATGGTCCAGTCTTCTTTGACGATGCCTTGACCGCTCCTATCGGAAATGCCGTCCAGACCCAGATGTACAACGCCATCCTCGGTTCGATGACCAGCAAGATGATGCAAGCCGGAATGCCTGAGGTTGCGGCAAAGAAAGCGGCGGAGGCAGCCATCGCCAAGGCTGGTGGCATCAGTATGAGCGTGGCGATGGGGGCGCCAGGTCGCTATCATACCCCACAATACAATCTCGGTTTCTATCACGAGAGCAACTTTGATATTACTCCCCGCTTGAAAGGTACGCTGGGCTTGCGATACGACTACATGCACAACGAGGTACATTATGAGAGTTCGGCATTCATGGCGATGACCGCCAACGTAATGGGCAAGGAGGCAACCTACACCTTGCGCTCGATGCTTGACAACCGTGCCAAGGATAGCTATAACCAGCTATTGCCGAAATTTGGACTGAGTTGGACATTGGACGACAACCAGAGCAACGTCTATGCCACTGTGAGCAAGGGATACCGAGCTGGAGGTTACAACATCCAGATGTTCAGCGACATCTTGCAGACCGAGTTGAATGCCAACCGCCAGCAAGCCATGCGTGGCGACTATGACGTGCCTCATACAGATGAAGATTACGACAACGTGAACCACACCATCTCGTATAAGCCTGAGACCTCGTGGAACTACGAATTAGGTACTCATCTGAACCTCTTCGACAACAGTCTCCACTTCGACCTGAGCACCTTCTATATGCAAGTGCGCAACCAGCAGCTCTCCGTGATGGCGGGTACCTACGGTTTTGGACGAATGATGGTGAATGCCGGAAAGAGTCATAGCTGTGGCATCGAGGCTTCGCTGAGAGGACAGCTGGCTAACGGTCATCTCGACTGGATGGCGAACTATGGCTTTACCCATGCCGCATTCGATGAATACAAGGATGGAGATAGCGAAAAAGCGGATGGCAAGGACGGAGGAAGCGGGAACTTCGTGGATTACAAGGACAAGAAGGTGCCTTACGTTCCTGCCCACACTCTTTCAGCCATGGTGGATTATCGTTTCGACATCGCCGAGAAGGGTTTGCGCGACATCACCCTCGGAATGAACGTCAATGCACAGGGCAAGACCTACTGGGACAATGCCAACACCTATTCTCAGAAGTTCTATGCCGTGGCGGGCGCACACGCCGACCTAAACTTCGGCATCGCCAAGCTGAGCCTGTGGGCACGAAACCTGACGAATACCTATTATCATGTATTCGCAGTGGATAACTCAGCCACTGGCACCAAGCAATACTTCGCCCAGCGTGGCAACCCATTCCAATGCGGAATGGATGTAAGCTTGCACTTCTAAAAATATTACTAAGAAATAAGGCTTCCTAGGAAAATTGACCTAGAAAGCCTTATTTTTTATCATGCTAGTTTAGCAACCGAAGTAAACCATCAGTCCTCCCAAAACGATATACATCACGGCGTAAGGGATGGCAGACTTCAGAATATCTCCATCCTTGCCCTCCATGTCGCAGGCGGCAGTGGCGATGGCGATGCTCTGTGGGCTTATCATCTTGCCACCCGTAGCACCTGTGGTATTGGCGGCAACGAGCCAGTTGCTCTGACTTCCTTCCATTCCGAAGAAAGTGCCTTGTCCCGTCATGCCGAGTTGGTTGGCTACATGTGCCTGGAGTTTGGCGAAGAGGATGTTCGAGGAAGTATCGGAACCTGTTACGAAAGTTCCGATGGCTCCAATCATCGGAGCCACCAAAGGATAGAAATCGCCCGTCACGGCAACCAAGCCCGATGCGATGGCAGTAATCATTCCGCAATAGTTCATCACGCTCGCTAAGGCTATCAGCGAACAGATTGTCACCACCGTCTTGCGCAAGTTCACCGTGGTGCGAGCCAAGATCACCATCAATCGCTTGAAGCTCAACCCCTGAATGAGTCCGCCGATGGTGGCACCCAAAAAGAGCATCAATCCTGCATTCGAAATCCAGCCAAACTTAAAGGTACTGTCGAGCACAGGCAGATGTACCTCGCTCACGAGATGAGACTTCAAGAAGGCATTGACTGGAGGGCAGAGTGCGCCCGATACCAAAATGAAGATTAATATAAAGAGATAAACACTCCAAGCCTTGAAGCTCTCGGACAAAGAGAAACTAGCCTTAGCCCCTTGCTCGGCTATGTTTGCCTTAGCCTCTTGCTCGGCAGATTGCAAATCCGCCGAAACCTTCGTTCCCCCTACCTTCGCTTCCGTTAGGCGTTCCTGGGATTTGCAATCCCCGGCAAGGGCGTTTGCCCCAGCCCTAAGCGAGCCATTACTAGCCTTTCTAGCAAACACCTTGGCGTAAGCGATGATGGCGATGATAGCCGCCAACGACCCGATAATGGCAGGAGTCTCCGAACCGAGGTAATATCCACAAACAAACTGCACAACCACGGAAATCACTCCCACCCAAAGGGCGATAATCAGGTTCTTGATAAGATTGTGTTTATCCGTAAGCGTCAAGATGATAAAAGGCAGAATAATAAACAAAGGAGCCAACTGGATGATGGCGAAAGCCGAGGTCTCGCATATCTGAGCCACGGAAGCCGAGCCACCCTCAGCCACCTCATTGCAAAGCGTAGTGACAGGTACGCCGACCGCACCAAACCCCGTTGCCACGGTATTGCCGATGAGTGACACCAAAGCCGAGAACATCGGTTTGAAACCCAATCCTATCAATATCGCCGCCGGTATCGCCACTGCCGTTCCGAATCCAGCCATGCCTTCGAGCAATCCGCCGAATCCCCATACCAGCATAAGCACGAGCAGTCCCTTGTCGTCGGTTATCGAAGTGAATTGTTTCTTGATGACCTCAATCTGCTTGCTCTCCACCAAGATATTGTAGCTATAGATAGCCATCAGGATGATGATGAGAATCGGGAACACCGCCTTCAGGAGTCCCTCCACCAATGCCCATCCAGTGAGGGCGATGATGCTATCCTCGGCATGGGCAGGTGCAATCATACCGAGCGGAGAGGCGACGAAGAGCGCCAACAACACAGTTACCACGAGCGTAAGAAGTGCGCTCTTATGTCCTGCCATCTTGAAGCCGAGCATCAAGACAAACAGCAACACGATGGGAATAATAGAAATAATAGATGCCATAAGTTACTCAGTTTTTATGTTTTTGCTTGCAAATATAATACTTTTCTTTGAGAAACAAGCATTTTTTATCAAATAAATGCTTATCTTTGCATTATGGATTCAAACTCAGGCATCATCCTCCCCCAAGAGGCGCATGTTTCGGAACATTTCTCCGACATCACCCCCATCCCTTGCAAGGGCTACAATATCCTTTGCAAGGCGAAACGCTATGGCAGATGGTGGATGCT
>DBLF01000100.1:9067-13054 GCA_002297965.1 Candidatus Segatella papionis | reverse complement strand
TGAAATCTGTGGGAGATTTTTAGTATCTTTGCACTCGCAAATAATATCCAGAAAATATGAATCAGTTTACAAAGCTAATTGCAGCCCAACTCAACTTGCGTGAGCAGGCTGTTGAAAATACTTTGGCACTGCTCGAAGAGGGCTGTACCATACCTTTCATTTCTCGTTATCGTAAGGAGAAGACGGGAAATATGGATGAGGTAAACATTGAGGCCATCGCCCAAGCCAATGAGAAATATCAGGAAATGGCAAAGCGCAAGGAGACCATCCTCAAGACTATTGATGAGCAGGGGAAGCTCTCGGATGAGTTGAAGAAGCGAATCGAGGAGTGCTGGAATGCCACAGAATTGGAGGACATCTATCTGCCCTACAAGCCCAAGCGCCGCACTCGTGCACAGATCGCTCGAGAGGCAGGTTTGGAACCATTGGCGCAGCTCGTCCTCCTTCAGCGAGAGAACAACCCGCTGCAAGCTGCCAAGAAATTCGTGGGAGAGAAAGTGAAGGATGCGGAGGCTGCCATTCAAGGTGCCAAAGATATCATTGCCGAGACCATCAGCGAGAATGAGTTCACCCGTAACTCGGTGCGCCAGCGTTATAAGCATGGTGCCGTCATCACCTCGAAGGTGGTGGCGAAGAAGAAGGACGAAGAGGAGGCACAGCGATTCTCCGATTACTTCGATTTCTCTGAGCCTTTGAAGAAATGTTCATCCCATCGTTTGTTGGCGATGCGTCGTGGCGAGGCTGCTGGATTCTTGCGTGTCAGCATCTCCTGCGATGAGGAAGAGGCAACAGATAGACTGAAACAGCGCTATGTGCGTGGCAATGGCGAGGCTTCCAAACTCGTGGCAGAGGCGGTGGAAGATTCCTTCAAGCGACTGGTGAATCCTAGCATCGAGACCGAGTTTGCTGCGCTCAGCAAGCAGAAGGCTGACGAGGAAGCCATCGTGGTATTCGCCGAGAACTTGCGACAGCTTTTGCTCGCCGCTCCTTTGGGGCAGAAGCGAGTCATGGCGGTGGATCCAGGTTTCGCCAATGGTTGCAAGACTTGCTGTCTGGATGCCCAGGGCAATCTCATCCATCACGAAATCGTTTATCCTCATCCTCCTCGCAACAAGAAGAGTGAGGCTACTGCGGCTATCCTGCGTATGGTAAAGATGTATCATGTAGAGGCGATGGCTGTGGGAAATGGTACTGCGAGCCGTGAGACCAACGACTGGTTGAACGAGATAAGTTATCCACACCCTGTGGATATCTATGTGGTGAGCGAGGATGGTGCTTCCATCTACTCTGCTTCGAAGATAGCGAGAGATGAGTTCCCGGATGAGGATGTCACCGTGAGAGGTGCCGTGAGCATCGGTCGCCGATTGATGGACCCTCTGGCAGAATTGGTAAAGATAGACCCTAAGAGCATCGGTGTGGGACAGTATCAGCATGATGTAGATCAGACCCAACTGAAGAAGAGCCTCGACACGGTGGTGATGAGTTGTGTGAACTCGGTGGGTGTTAACCTCAACACTGCATCGCAGCATCTGCTTACATACGTGAGCGGTTTGGGCCCTACGCTTGCCAAAAACATCGTGGAATATCGCAAGGAGAATGGTGCTTTCGCTTCTCGTGCGCAGTTGAAGAAGGTTCCTCGTCTCGGTCCTTCGGCTTTCGAGCAGTGTGCTGGATTCCTTCGCATTCCTGGAGCTAAGAATCCATTGGATGGTACTGCCGTGCATCCAGAGCGTTATGCGCTGGTGGAGCAGATGGCGAAAGACCAGGGTGTGACCGTAAAGCAACTGGTGGACGACAAGGCTCTCCAGAAGAAAATAGACATCAAAAAGTATGTGACCAAGGAGGTGGGTATGCCTACCTTAACCGATATTATGGCCGAACTTGACAAGCCAGGCTTGGACCCTCGTGGCAAGGTGGAGAAATTCGAGTTTGATGCGAGCATCAAGGAAATTGAGGACTTGCAGGTGGGTATGGTGGTGCCAGGCATCGTGACCAATATCACCAATTTCGGTGCCTTTGTCGATATAGGCGTGCATAACGACGGTTTGGTGCATATCTCCCAGTTGGCTGATAAATATGTTAGCGACCCTAACGAGGTGGTGAAGTTACATGAACATGTGATGGTGCGAGTGACTGACGTGGATTTGAAGCGCAAGCGTATCGCCTTGTCTATGAAAGGTGTTAAATGAGGATTGTGATATGGTTAAGAATCATCAGATAAATAGAGATGCCCTGATTCAAAGGGGCATCTCTCAAGATTGCATTGAGTCGGCTTACTGTTTTATTCATCAGAAGCTGCGGGTGTATGAGTTTTCCACCAATCCTACGCAACGTGATGATATTGAGTATGCTATCGCTCAATATGTGGAGGGTATGAATCGTGATTTGTATCAGCTGTTGGCTGAGGGCAGGGAAGATTATCTGCTCGATCATACCCGATTTGAGACGGATATGCGGGAGGCGCAAGAAAAATTAGAGACGGTTTTATCCTAAATGGGCAAAACCGTCTCTATTTTTTTACGAGTCCTTTTCGTATATCGCTCCAATCGATTACTTGCTCATTTCAAAGCCGATGCGAACACCATCGTAATTGTTGGCGATGCTGCCTACGGCACTGAGGGTAGAGCTTCCGCTGAACTTGCTCAAGGTCTTGATGAGGGTAAGGAGTTTCTTCTGCTCGAATAGCAAGCTGATGCCGTTGGTGGTGCGAGTTGCGAACCCCGACATGCTAAGGATGAGTCCCTTCATCTGGATGGCGTGAGTCTTCTCATCGAAGGTATAGGTGCCGCTCCATGACTTACCGTCTATCTTTGCCGAGAAAGTACCATCGGTCTTGAATGTGAAATAGGTGTTGCTGGATGTGAAACCGAACTTGGTATAGTATTTGCTCAAGTCGGTCTCAATCTTGTTGGCTGCTATCTCGCCGCCAGCCTTGGCCAGCAGATTTTCTGATGTGAAGGCGCAACCTGGTTTGCTGTATTTCCATGTGTTGGCGCAAAGGTCTGCCTGTTTGAAGGTGGAAGAACCGATTACATTGTTCAGGATGCCATTGATAATGCTGCTGCCTGTGGAGCTAGAAGAGGATGAGCTGCTGGTAGAACCGCCAAGCAATCCGCCCAAAACGCCGGCGATGGTACTGGCTGTAGATGAACCATTGCCAGATGTAGTTGTAGCATTATTAGAGGCTGCTGTGGCAGTCGTGGTTGTTGGAGTAGCTGTAGTCGTTGCTGAAGTTGCCGTTGTTGAAGTTGTTGCCTTCTTGGTGGTAGTTGTCTTCTTAGCTGTTGTTTTTTTGCTGCTAGAAGCCTTCTTGGTAGTCTTCTTCACGGGCATCAGCTCAGAGTTAGAAGCCTCTTTTATGGCTTCATTCACGGTCTCGTTCATTACACTTGCTTTGCTGCCGGCTGTGCAAGCAAGCACGAGGGCAGCCATAAGAAATACCTTTTTCATAATTCTTCTTTCTATATTTATGTTTATATCTATTCGATGTTTACGTTTATCTTTTTCTTTCATTTCCTCTCAGGGTGCAAAGTTCGCATTTTTTTTGCAGACTGAGAAAGAAAAATCCCTATTTTTTATCTTATCTCTCTTCATTAGAATCACTGGTTATGGAAAGGTTTAATCGGGGATGAGAAAAGGTAATCGTTTGCACTTTTTATTGACATAAATCAAAAAATATTGCATAAAATGCGTATTTTCATACTTTTTCCTTCGCAATGTAAATGTAATACCCTATCTTTGCACCATTAAAAAATCGCAATAGGTTATGAATGATTTAATTAAGGTAAACACAAAGAATGAAAACAAGGCATTGAATAGATGCCAGCAGATTCTTCAGGATCGCCGTGAGGCTCTTGCCTCTAAGGCTAAAAAGAACAATTAAGATTCAGATTTTTAGCGAACAAATGTACAAAAAATCTTGACTATTTTCGAACGAAATAATTCGTAAATAGTGGTTCTTTAAGAAAACAGTAAAAAGTCCCGCCA
>DBLF01000100.1:0-9052 GCA_002297965.1 Candidatus Segatella papionis | reverse complement strand
TGGCGGGACTTTTTACTGTTTTATAATGAATGATAAGTTTTTATTTATCAATCTTAGAAGAGCATTCTTCTCATTCTCTTTCTCATTTTCCTTCCTCTTTACTCTTCTCGGCGTTCATGATAACTTCGATATGGTTGCCACTCTTCAGCATAACATTTTTCAAAAATTCGGAAATCTGTTGTGCTGTGAGGGCTTTTACGGCATCCTTGTATCCTGTATAATTGTCGAAGCCAAGGTTTTCGTAGTTGCTCAATACACCGAGCCAGTATCCATTGGTCTTTTCGTCAACGCCCGCCTGCTTCAAAAGGATTTCTTTTACCTTCTGCAAGTCGGCGACATCAGGAGTTTTGATGGTCTCGTCCATTCCCTTGAAGAAGTATGGAATAGCTTCAGCAGTCTTCTCTGGGTTCAACTGGGCTTGTGCCGTGATGCTTAGGGCAGCTTTGCCATCGTAGTCACGAATCATTCCAAACTCAGCTCCAGCATGGTAAGCGGCACTCAGTTCCTCGCGGATGGTGCGCAGATATTTCATCTGCAAGATACGTGCTGCGGCATCGGCGAGCATCATCGACTTCATTGAGAATGGTAGTTTGGCTTGCCATATTTCGCTTGCTTGACTCTGTGGGTTAGCCATCGCCTTGGTGAAGACGTTTTTCACCTCGCCTTGGGCGTATGGTATCTGCTTGTTTTTCAAATTGAACCCATTGTTTGGCAATGAGGCAATATATTGTTCGATGAGTGGCAGAAGTGTCTTCTCATCGTAGTTGCCTACAAAGTAGAAGGTGAAGTCCTTGGCATTGCCATAATATTGCTTGGCGAGCTGCATCAGACGATCATAGCTGATAGCTTTGATTTCGTCAGAAGTAGGGATGCGAGCAATCTTGCTGCCCAGGTAGAGAGTGCTCTGCAGAGAGTCTTGATATACCAGGTTAGGATTGTTGCTCTGGTTGGCGAGCAAGGTGGCGTATGTGTTCTGGAGGTTGGCGAAAGATTTCTCATCCTTGCTCAACGCCGTCATTCTGAGATAGACAAGCTGCATCATCGTCTCGATGTCCTTAGGGGTGGAATTTCCCTGAAGACCATGGCTGAAAGGATGAATCGTGAATCCTACACCCGCCTGTTTGCCGGCAAGAGCTTTTTCGAGTTCTGTATTGGAGAAATCGCCTACGCCACTGCCTCGCCATGCTTCGCTCATCAGCATCACGCTTGGATAGTCGCTCTTTTCCAAAGCTGAGTAACCTACGTTGGCATTGGCAGCGAAGAGGATTTCGTTGTCCTTGAAGTCGGTTTTCTTCAAGATTACCTTGGCACCGTTAGAGAGAATCAACTTTTTGTAACCGAGTTGCTTGTTCTCAATGGTCTTCTTGATTTTGCCGGCCTTAGGCATCTGAGCCATCAGTGGTTCCTGTTTCACATTGTCCACGTATGCCTCAAGCTTCTCGGCACGTACTTGCTTCACGATGTTGGCAAGTTCCTGCTCGGTAGGGTAGCTGCCTCCTTCTACTTCGCGCATCAGTACCATCGATACCAAGTTGGTGTCGCTCTGGCAAACCAATTGCTTGGCATAGCTATTGATAACTTCGAGAGGAAGATTTGGAACTACCATCTTGTATATCTGGCTTTCGTCCTCGATGGATGGAATTGGCTCATTGGATGTGAAGTGAGCCACATACTGGTTGGTAAACTGCTCGTTCTTCATCTTGTCCTTGTTGGCAAGGTTTTTATCCACCTTGCTTAGAAATTCATCCTTGGCGCGTTGGTACTCTGTGGCAGTGAATCCAAAGTCTCTCATACGTTTAGCTTCGCGGAGTACTGCTGCGTATGCCTCTTTTATCTTTCCAGGTTTGGCGACACCAATAAGCGAGAAAGCCCCTTTGGTGCTAGAAATCAGGAAGTCACCATCGCCGGCACTTGCCTGGAGAAATGGGCAGTCGGTCTCTTGTGCCTTCTCTGCAAAACGAGCCTCCAGCATAGAAGAAATCACGTCGTCCATATAACCCTTGACGAGGTATTGGATATTGTTCTTTACAGAGTCGGGCACGGCGTTGTGCTTCATATCTATCTCGAAGATGTCCATCTGCTGCTCCTTGTCCTTATCCACTACATAGATGGCTGTGTCATTGTCGGCGACCTCTACCGGCACTACCTTGGCAGCATCCTTAGGAACCTTGATGCCCGAGAAAAGTTCCTTGATCTTGCCCTCGATATGGTTTACGTCGATGTCTCCAACCACGATGATGGCTTGGTTGTCTGGTCGATACCACTTGCGATAATAAGCACGGAGGGTTTCTGGTTTGCATTTATCGATGACGCTCATCAAACCGATAGGGAAACGGTAGCCATATTTGTCTCCCTGATAGAGCTTAGGCAAGGCACGCTCTATCATGCGCTGCTGTCCTACGATGCGCATGCGATACTCATTGTGTACGACATCGCGTTCATCGTCTATGGCCTTTTGTGAGAGGGTAATGCCATTGCTCCAATCTTTGAGGATAAGCATACAACTATCTACTGCAGTTTGACGTGTGGTAGGCACATCTGTGAAGTAATACACTGTTTTCTCCACCGAGGTGTAGGCGTTGAGGTTTCTACCGTATGCTACGCCGATGCTCTGCAGGTATTCCTGTAGTTGATTGTCCTTGAAATGGTCGGTGCCATTGAATGCAAGGTGTTCCAAAAGGTGAGCCAAACCACGTTGGTCGTCGTTCTCGTTGATGGAGCCCACCTTTTGGGCGATGTAAAAACTTGCCACGTGCTCAGGATAACCATTGTGGCGGATGTAATAGGTCAAGCCGTTGTCTAGATGACCAATCTTCACATTCTTATCGACAGGGATGGATGGCATTTGTTGTGCCAATGCACTGCCTACCGACAGAAACAGCAAAATTGCTGTAAAAAACTTTCTCAATCTCATATCTTCTGAGTATTTAGTAATGCTTAAAATTTTCTTTCGCAACGTATCTCGAATCGCTTCTGTTACGACTCAAAGCCTTTTCGCTTACAAAAGTACATAAAAAATAAAAAGATTGCAAGTATTGGATAGAAAAACTTCCGAAATACTTGCAATCTTAACATAAAACTAACATAAGTGGTTCCAAATCACCATTATGTACTTATTTTCCTTTGTCACACATATTCTTTCACTTTACGTGGAAACTCTTCATCCACGACCCTCTAAGCAATCTGATGAGAAAGAGGATGCCCCTAAAGGTAAGCTCTGTTGCCATCGCTATCCATACGCCTTCCAATCCATAGCTCTTGGAGAGTCCGTATGCCAAGGTAAGGCGTACCAACCACATGGTGCCAAGGTTTATCATGGCAGGCTTCTTGGTGTCGCCCGCTCCTACGCATACACTGTAGGTTACAATGCTTGCTGCAAAGAAAGGTTCGGCAAATGCCTCTATGCGGAGACAGGTGGTGCCAAGCTCACGAATGCTATCTACAGGCGACAAGACACCTATCATTTCTGGAGCTAACAGGTACATGATGGTACCCATCGCTGCCATTACGGCCATACCCAGTCCAACTGTCATATAGGCGAAGTTTTTACATAAATCTACTCGTCCTGCTCCGTGCGTCTGTCCCACAAGTGTGGTGGCGGCATCTCCGATGCCATAGCCTGGCATATAACAGAGGCTCTCTGCGGTGATGGCAAACGAATGAGCAGCGATGGCGATGTTTCCCAATGGTGCCACAATCATGGTGCTCACTATCTGTGCTCCGCTCATCAGAATATTCTGTATGGCTATCGGGATGCTTATTTTGCAAGCATTGTGCACATACTCCTTGACCCATCGGAAACGCACATTGTCCTGACGGAGATTGAGAATCTGATTCTTGCAAGCTGCCAAGTAGAGATTGGGTAGAGAGATACACAAATATGCCATAGCCGTTCCCATGGCTGCTCCAACCACCCCCATGTGCAGTACGTATATGAATAAGTAGTTGAATGCAACATCGAAGATGCATATCAAAATCGCCATGATGCTAGGTGTATGCATGTTGCCTGCCGATTTGAGCATCATCTCGGAGGTATGATAGAGAAATACAAAAGGCAGTACCAAACTGTATATCAGAAAATATTGGGAGGCGGAGGTGGCTATGTCGGCACCTCCACCCAGCCAATAGGGGAGGTGGGCATGCACACCCACGCAAGCCAAGGTAAGGCAAAGGCTAAACGCCACGCCACATATCAGGGCATGACGAAATACTTGGCGTGCTTTTACGAAATCATTGGCACCGATGAAATGGGCCACTTGTACCGAGAATCCTGTGGCTGCCGCACCCAATAAACTGCCGATAAGCCATGTGGTAGATTCCACCAAGCCTATACTTGCCGAGGCTTCAGCGCCCAGATGTCCTACCATCGAGGCATCGATGAAGAACATCATCACGGTGGAAATCTGTGCCAACATAGAAGGGATGCTCAATCCTACGATAAGATTGAGCTTTTCGCTTCGAGTCATTGCTCGACCAGAGCGTATCGACTCCATCAGATAATCTGTCTTATTCTTGAATAACATATAGTATATCTTCTTTTTCTTATATTTCTTAAAAATTAACTGGTTTGGAAGTGGAAAACCATTTCCTTTTCACACTTTAGACGAAAAAATGGCGACTCCTAAATAGAGGAATCGCCATTTTTTATCTTTATTAAAACTTTTCGTACCTTTGTTTTTCCCAAAACTTTTCTCCGCCGAGGCGGACAGTACTGTTTTTTTGTCGTCCTAGAATAAACAATCTATTATTACCTTAAACTAACACCTGTCGTCACTGAATAAACAACCTTTCATAAAACCTTAAATAAAAACCTAAACCTATGAACAACAATCTTAACTTTACCTAACAACTAAACCTAATAAAATCTATTACCTAACTAAAAACCTAAAACTTATTTTTTCTGATGCAAAGGTACGACTTTTTTCTGAAACCGCAATGGATTACCGTATATTTTTTGCATCGTACTAACATTTTTTGACGTATATCAACAAACTGTGTGCGAGCACACACATTTGTTAACACACTTGTAAGGTCTATTAACACAGTCATATCTTTAGAGTTATCTACATAGAAAACGTTCCTAAGAAATGCAATACTACTTTCCTAGGAACGTTTTCTATATCGCTCACCCTACTATTCTATATCACTCACCCTACTATATTATATATATAATAAGGTAATCATATCATCCCATTCGCCTATTCGTTGGATTCTGATGTTACTTTTTGGCTAGATCCTATTTGGTGATCCAAGTGCCGTTCTGCTTCTCAATTCCTTTTCCAGCTCTTGACGATGGAACCGTCTGTCCCACTCTATAGTAGCTATCGAGTACAATCTCGAAGCGCAGCATAGAGTAGGCAGGAATTGTGCTGCTGGAACTCTCTGTGGTACCATAGCCCAGCTGATAGGGGATGTAAACCAGCCAGTGATCTCCGATGTGCATATTGAGCAATGCCGTGGTAAAGCCATCCACCAAACCACTTACAGCAAATTTTGAGAGCTGAGCGGTTGCTTTGTTGTAAGTACCTTCGAAGTTCTTGTCGAAAACATAGCCGGCAGGATAGGTGTCGGTACCCAGTAATCGACCACGATAGCTTACTTTTACAGAGTCGGTGTACATAGGACATCCGCTGCCTTTGCCCTCTTCCAACACTTGCACAATGATATTGTCGCAATCTTTGTAGGTGAGGGGAGTGGTGGTGATGCTTCCATCCTGGTTGGTCATCGTATTGGGCGTTTGGTTGTTCAATGACCATTTGCGTATTACCTTCCACTGGTTGCTACCAGCGGAAATTTGCGCCTTGGCATAAGCCAATGTGTCGGCGAAAGCCTGCTCGTTGCGCTCTTGCCAGTTGGCGTATTCATCTACGGTGTTATCATCCTCGCTGCATGATGCCAGTGCTATTACCGACATCATGAGCAAGAAGATATATTTAGAAATTCTTAATCTCATTACCAAGTTTCTTCAAAACGCTAGTGATACTTACGCGATCTTCGATGATGCTACGGAGGTCACTGATAGCCACGCGCTCCTGCTCCATCGTGTCACGGTAACGAAGAGTTACCTTGTGGTCGTTAGGTGTCTCGTGGTCAACGGTGATACAGAATGGAGTACCGATGGCATCCTGACGGCGATAACGCTTACCGATGGAATCCTTAGGATCGCCATAGTGAGTATTGAAGTGGAACTTCAACTCGTCAACGATTTCGTGAGCCAACTCTGGCAGACCATCTTTCTTGTCCAATGGGAATACGGCACACTTCACTGGTGCCAAAGCTTCTGGCAAGCGAAGAACGACACGTGTCTCGCCATTCTCCAACTTCTCCTCGCAGTAAGAGTGGCACATCACGCTGAGGAACATACGGTCCACACCGATGGAAGTCTCCACATCGTAAGGTACGTAGCTCTCGCCCTTCTCTGGGTCGAAGTACTTGATGGAACGACCGCTGAACTTCTCATGCTGAGAGAGGTCGAAGTTGGTACGGCTGTGGATACCCTCCACTTCCTTGAAACCGAATGGCATCTTAAACTCGATGTCGGTAGCGGCGTTGGCATAGTGAGCCAACTTCTCGTGGTCGTGGAAACGATAGTTGTCGTTGCCCATACCGAGTGCCTCGTGCCATGCCAAGCGAACCTTCTTCCAGTACTCAAACCACTTCATCTCAGTGCCTGGCTGGCAGAAGAACTGCATCTCCATCTGCTCGAACTCACGCATACGGAACACAAACTGACGAGCAACCACCTCGTTGCGGAATGCCTTACCAATCTGGCAGATACCGAATGGCAACTTCATGCGACCAGTCTTCTGAACGCTCAAGTAATCTACGAAGATACCCTGAGCTGTCTCAGGACGGAGGTAAACCTTGCTGGTAGCGTCGCTTGCAGCACCCATCTGAGTAGAGAACATCAAGTTGAACTGACGAACGTCTGTCCAGTTCTTGGTGCCAGAGATAGGGTCAACGATGCCCTCATCCTCGATGATCTGCTTGAGCATTTCCAAGTTTGGTCCCTGCATAGCCTCAGTGTAACGAGCGTGAAGGTCGTCGAACTTCTTCTGGTTCTCAAGAACACGAGGGTTGGTAGCGCGGAACTGAGCCTCGTCGAAGCTATCGCCAAAACGCTTCTTTGCCTTGGCAATCTCCTTGGCAATCTTCTCCTCATACTTAGCCATGTGATCCTCGATGAGCACATCGGCACGATAACGCTTCTTGGAGTCGCGGTTGTCAATCAATGGGTCGTTGAAGGCATCTACGTGTCCGGAAGCCTTCCATACAGTAGGGTGCATAAAGATGGCAGCATCGAGACCTACGATGTTCTCGTGCAGCAATACCATGCTCTGCCACCAGTACTGCTTGATATTGTTTTTCAGCTCGACACCGTTCTGACCATAGTCGTAAACGGCAGCCAAGCCATCATAAATTTCACTACTAGGGAATACGAAGCCATACTCTTTGCAATGGCTTACGATTTTCTTAAAAACATCTTCCTGTGCCATGATTAAATCTTATTTTTTACAAATTTTCCGCAAAGATACACCTTTTTCTCGAATTTTTGTTGTATCTTTGCCATAAATCTTGCATTTTTGCCATAAATTAGGAAAAATTATCGCTTTTCCCCATTGGCAGCATGGAGGTTTGCGAGAAATTTCGTAACTTTGCAGAAATTTAAAAAGTTGGATTATGGTTAGTCAGAAAACTACAGACGACAGGGAGACTGATAGGAGAAAGCTCTTGGCTGGGTTTCTTTATGATTGCGCCAAGATGATATATGGAAGTGTCGCCATAGGCGGAATTTCACCACTATTCACGGGCAACGAACTTGCCATAGTGAACATTGGATGTATCATATTTGGCTTTATCGGTGGAACGATCATAGCCTACGAAGCGAATTGTATAATGAAATTCAAAAAATAAGATTATGATTACATATTTGTTCTTCAATATATTTGTCTGCGTAGTAAGCATCGTTTTTTTGATTTTTTTGAAATCAAAGAGAGGCCAGAAATGGTTGCGTGAACTTTAATGTCAAAAAATGACAGCTTATAAAAGCGCCTTGCAAATAATTACTTTAAAAGCTATCAATGAGCGACGAAATAAAAGATAAAGACAAAGACGAACTCGAGGGAGGAAACGCTCCCGAAAATCGTTCGGAAGAAAATGAGAATAACGAGGATGCTTCTATCAACAAGCATTCCGACTATAAGCCGGTGAACCGATTCGATGCTTCCGCTGTGCATCACCTCAGCGGAATGTACCAGAACTGGTTCCTCGACTACGCTTCGTATGTCATCTTGGAGCGTGCCGTGCCTCACATCGAGGACGGCTTGAAACCAGTACAACGTCGTATCCTCCACTCCATGAAACGTATGGACGATGGTCGATACAACAAAGTGGCTAACATCGTGGGACATACCATGCAGTTTCACCCTCACGGCGACGCTTCCATCGGCGACGCCCTCGTACAGATGGGACAGAAAGACCTGCTCATCGACACACAGGGTAACTGGGGTAATATCCTGACGGGCGACCGTGCGGCGGCTCCCCGATACATCGAGGCACGACTCTCTAAGTTTGCCCTCGACGTGGTGTTCAACCCGAAGACTACCGACTGGCAGCTCTCTTACGACGGCAGAAACAAGGAGCCTATCACGCTCCCTGCCAAGTTCCCATTGCTTCTGGCACAGGGTGCCGAGGGTATCGCCGTGGGATTGAGCAGCAAGGTGTTGCCACACAACTTCAATGACCTCTGCGATGCAGCCATCCACTATCTGAAGGGCGAGCCTTTCCAACTCTACCCTGATTTCCCTACAGGCGGTGCCATCGACGTGAGCAAGTACAACGACGGACAGCGTGGCGGCGTGCTCAAGGTGCGTGCCAAGATAGACAAGCTCGACAACAAGACGCTCGTCATCAGCGAGATACCATACAGCAAGACCACGGGCAGTCTCATCGAGAGCATCACCAAGGCGGTGGAAAAGGGAAAGATAAAAGCCCGCAAGGTGGATGACGTGACATCGGCTAATGTGGAAATTCTCGTCCACCTCGCCCCTGG
>DBLF01000122.1:2899-4316 GCA_002297965.1 Candidatus Segatella papionis | reverse complement strand
TCGAGCAATACGATGTCGCCTACACCCTCTTCCTTGTTCAAGATGGCACCCTGGATAGCTGCACCAACTGCAACAACCTCGTCTGGGTTAACACCCTTTGAAGGCTCCTTGCCGAAATAGTTCTTAACGAGTGTCTGAACGGCTGGGATACGGCTTGAACCACCGACCAAGATAACCTCGTCGATATCTGATGTAGAGAGCTTAGCGTCGCGGATAGCGTTCTGGCATGGTACCAAGCAAGCCTGGATCAAGTTGTGAGCCAACTGCTCGAACTGAGCACGGGTCAAAGTCTTAACCAAGTGCTTTGGCATACCGTCAACGGCTGTGATGTAAGGCAAGTTGATCTCTGTAGAAGTAGAGCTTGACAACTCAATCTTAGCCTTCTCAGCTGCCTCCTTCAAACGCTGCATAGCCATAGGGTCCTTGCGGAGATCTACGCCTTCCTCGTTCTTGAAGCCATCAGCCAACCAATTGATGATTACCTGGTCGAAGTCATCACCACCGAGGTGTGTATCACCATTGGTAGAAAGAACCTCGAATACACCGCCACCGAACTCCAAGATAGAGATATCGAATGTACCACCACCAAGGTCGAATACGGCGATCTTCATATCCTTGTTAGCCTTGTCAACACCGTAAGCCAAAGCTGCGGCTGTAGGCTCATTCACGATACGCTGAACTTTCAAGCCAGCAATCTCACCTGCCTCCTTAGTAGCCTGACGCTGTGAGTCAGAGAAGTAAGCTGGTACAGTGATGACTGCATCTGTAACCTCCTGACCGAGATAATCCTCAGCGGTCTTCTTCATCTTCTGAAGGATCATGGCTGAAATCTCCTGAGGAGTATATTTACGTCCCTCAATCTCAACACGTGGATAACCACCTTCGTTTACTACGGTGTAAGGCATTGCCTCAGCCTCTTTCTGGCTTTGTGCGTATGTCTCACCCATGAAACGCTTGATTGAGTAAACTGTGTTCTTTGGGTTTGTGATGGCCTGGCGCTTAGCTGGATCACCAACCTTACGATCACCATCCTTTACGAAACCTACTACTGATGGAGTAGTACGCTTACCTTCGCTATTAGCGATTACAACTGGTTCGTTACCTTCGAATACGGCAACACAACTGTTTGTTGTACCTAAGTCAATTCCAATTACTTTTCCCATAATTATATCTTTTTTTATTTTTATCGTTATTAATATGTTATTTATCTCATGAATCGCTGGTTTCAAGAGCCTACCGAAGATATGCATCGTTCGGGAACTCTCATTCAGCGTTCACGCTATCTTATATAACAAAGCATGTGCCAAGGGGAAAAATGGGGAAGTGGCTGACAAGGTGTCAGATATGACTGACAAAATAAAAGGAATCAAGACATCGGGGGGCGATAAAGTGTCGCATCATGATGTTTTGACTCCTA
>DBLF01000122.1:0-2820 GCA_002297965.1 Candidatus Segatella papionis | reverse complement strand
TCCATTGTTGCTCATATAACCTAGGGCGAATGCCCTAGGCTATGTGCTTTTGGGCTTTCAGCCCGACATTTTACTTTTCGTTATTTGCGGCAAGTGCCTCACGAACCTTAGCCTCCAACTCATCGAGAAGCTCTGGGTTGTCCTTGAGCATTGCCTTGCAAGCATCGGCACCCTGTCCGAGCTTAGAACCTGCATAGCTATACCAACTTCCGCTCTTGTCGATGATATTGTTGGCTACAGCCAGGTTGAATACCTCGCCGGCACGGCTGATGCCCTCGCCAAACATGATGTCGAACTCTGCCTTGCGGAATGGAGGTGCCACCTTGTTCTTTACTACCTTTACGCGAACCAAGTTACCTACCACCTCGTCGCCGTCCTTGATGGCTGTCGCCTTGCGGATGTCCAAGCGAACTGAGGCATAGAACTTCAAGGCGTTACCACCAGTAGTGGTTTCTGGATTACCGAACATCACGCCAATCTTCTCACGCAACTGGTTGATGAAGATACATGTGGTGTTGGTCTTGCTGATGGTGGAGGTGAGCTTGCGGAGAGCCTGACTCATCAAGCGAGCCTGAAGACCTACCACGTTGTCGCCCATGTCGCCCTCGATTTCCTTCTTAGGAGTCAAGGCTGCCACAGAATCGACTACTACGATGTCAACGGCTGCGGAGCTAATCAACTGGTCGGCAATCTGCAAGGCCTGCTCGCCATTGTCTGGCTGAGAAATCCACAAGTTGTCCACATCCACACCGAGTTTGGCTGCATAGAAGCGGTCGAAGGCGTGCTCTGCATCGATAAATGCAGCGATACCGCCAGCCTTCTGAGCCTCTGCGATGGCATGGATGGCGAGGGTGGTCTTACCTGATGACTCAGGACCATAGATTTCGATGATACGTCCCTTAGGATAACCGCCTACGCCGAGTGCGTTGTCGAGTGCGATACTACCTGTAGGGATCACTTCGATATTCTCTACGTGCTCGTCGCCGAGTTTCATGATGGAGCCTTTGCCGAAGTCTTTCTCAATCTTCGCCATGGCTGCCTGGAGGGCTTTCAACTTGCCCTCGTTAGGATTCAAAGTTCCTTCTTTTATATCTGCCATATTTATTCAGTTTATAGTTCATAATTTATAGTTAATAGGGCATCCTTGTTAATTTTTAATTTATTTATTCTCAAACAGCTTTGCTCTATTAACTATAAATTATTAATTCTTAATTGATTTCCAAGTCTCCATCGAATACCTCGTGCCAAGGCAAGCCCTGCTTGTTGAGCTGCTCCATGAATGGGTCTGGGTCGAATTCCTCGACGTTCCAAACGCCTGGCTTCTTCCAAATGCCCTTCAAGAACATCATGGCGCCAATCATGGCTGGTACACCGGTGGTGTAGCTTACGCCCTGCATGCCTGTCTCGTTGTATGCCTCCTGGTGCTTGCAGTTGTTATATACATAATAGGTGTGCTCCTTGCCGTCTTTCTTACCACGGATGCGGCAACCGATGGAAGTCTCGCCGTCATAGTTCTCGCCGAGGTCTTGTGGATTAGGCAACACTGCCTTCAAGAACTGCAATGGAACGATCTTTACCTTAGCAGTCTTGCCTGAACCGTCTGCCAATGGAGCCTCGTACTCGATTTCGTCGATGCGGCTCATGCCGAGGTTCTGGATGCAGTCGAGATAAGTGAGATACTGCTGACCGAAGGTCATCCAGAAGCGAGCCTCCTTGATGGTAGGGTAGTTCTTCACCAGGCTCTCCAGCTCCTCGTGGTGCATCAGATAGCTCTCACGAGGACCGATGTTAGGGTAGGTGAGAGGCTTGTGGATAGACAGCGGGTCGGTCTCAATCCATTTACCGTCCTTGTACCAGAGTCCCTTCTGGGTAATCTCACGAATGTTGATCTCTGGGTTGAAGTTGGTGGCGAAAGCCTTGTGGTGATTGCCGGCGTTGCAATCCACGATGTCGAGTGTCTCAATCTCGTCGAAGTGATGCTTGGCTGCATAAGCGGTGAAAATGCCGGAAACACCTGGGTCGAAGCCACAACCGAGGATGGCGCAGAGGCCAGCCTTCTCAAACTTGTCCTTGTAAGCCCACTGCCAAGAGTACTCGAAGTGAGCCTCGTCCTTAGGCTCATAGTTGGCTGTGTCCATGTAGTTGCAACCGCAAGCCAAACAAGCGTCCATAATGGTGAGGTCCTGGTAAGGCAAGGCGAGGTTGATGACCAATTCAGGCTTGTAGCTATTGAAGAGAGCCTTCAACTCCTCCACGTTGTCGGCGTCAACCTGTGCCGTCTGAATATCCATCTTGTAACCCTTGTCGTGGATAGACTGTACCAACTTGTCGCACTTTTCCTTGCGACGGCTGGCAATCATGAACTCAGTGAAAACGTCCTGGTTCTGGACAATCTTGAAGGCAGCCACGGTAGCTACGCCACCTGCGCCAATCATAAGTACTCTACTCATTTTATTTTAATGTATAATTTATAATTTACAATGAATAATTATCACTTTATCTCGTCTGCCGAGATTCCCAAGGCACTCATCAGGGAGTATCCCAGGATTTCCTGTCGGAAATTGCCACCAGGCAATGGTTGCATGGCGAAGAGCGTGATGCGCTTGTCGTCATCGTCCACCTTGCGGAGCATGTCGCGCAACTGGTCGTAGGCATCGCCGTCCTCTGAGTTCGGGATAATCATCACTCGCTTCACTTCCTTGGAGTTGCAGACGGTGCGGGCAATATCCACAAGGAATTCATCCTTGCCCACCATCTTTTCTTCCGTAGGATAAGAAGAGATGATAAATTCGCCCAGCTTGGCATCCTTGAAAGCCTGGG
>DBLF01000107.1:17890-50032 GCA_002297965.1 Candidatus Segatella papionis | reverse complement strand
GAGAATGGAATCGCCGACTGTCCCATGATGTCGTTGATGCCCTTCTCCTTGGTTTCCACCTTATTATATATAGTATATACGCCGTCCTCGGTGCCAGCCCATACTTTGCCAGTCTTGTCGATGTAGAGGGCGTTGGCATCCAGGTCCTTGGTACTTTCCACTCGGGTAAAGGCTCCGGTGTTCGGATTCAGCATCAACACGCCATTGTCGGCAGTTCCAAACCAGATATTTCCCTGTGGGTCTTCTCTGAAGAGATAGACCGACGAGGACGAGTTGGAGATATATTGCGAGAAATCCCACTGATGTACGATGGTACCCTGGCGATATTGCGAAATCTTGTTGTCCTGTCCTATCCATAGGTTGTCCTTGCTGTCGCAGAAGAGGGCGGAGACATTGAGAATAGGGGCGCCCATGAAGTTGAGCGTCATAAAACTAGTCGTGGTGCTTGGTATGAAATCGACTCCCGTGCTATAGTTGGCTACCCAGATGTTGCCGTAGGCATCTTGCAGCACTCTTCTCGTGTTGTTGCTCGAAAGGCCGTAGTTCTCCCTGGTCAGTTGGGTGAATGCCACTTCGCCCACGTTGGGATGGTTGAACTTGTTGAGGTCGAGCTTGCTGATGCCGCCGATGTCGGAGGCTACCCAGAGGGTGTTGTCGGGAGTCTCGGTTACTTGCATGATGTTGTCGCCCGCCAAGGTGTTCGGATTTCCCTTCTCGTGCTTGAACGCTCGGAAGGTTCCCTTGGCTGAGTCGAAGAGGGCGAGTCCCTTGTTGGTTCCCACCCAGATGTTTTGCAAGTGGTCGATGAAGACGGAGCGCACGTTGTCGCCCGGCAGACTGGTAGGGTCTGCAGGGTTGCTCTTGAAGAATCTGCTGCGCTTGTTGTGAGTGTTGTAGATAATCAATCCCTCCATTCTGAGCCCTATGTATAGGTTGCCCTTGCCATCGTCGGTGATGCTGCGCACGCCGTTGCCGAAGCCCGGCAACTGCTTACGGTCGATGCGATCGTATTCCTTGGTCAGCGGATTGTAGTGATGCACATCGCCATTGTAGTCGGCGAGCCAGATGGTGGAGTCCGCCGCCATGCAGATGTCGGCGATGCTATACACCACCTTGCCATCCACCTCAAAATGAGAGAAAGTCTGCGTCTTGCAGTCGAAGATGTCGGCTCTTCCGTCTTTTGAGTGAACCCAGATGGTGTTGCTCTGTGGATGGTAGAAGAGTCCCACATGCTCATTGTTGGAGATGTTGGAGTTGTTGGGATTGAATACAGTACATTTGTTGCCGGCGATGCGGTTGAGTCCCCATTCGGTGGCAACCCATACGAATCCCTGTCCGTCGATGACCATGTCATCCACGAATCCATTGGATAGTCCTTCCTTGATGCCAATGTTTTTGGTTTGGGCGAAGGATGCCTGCCAGGTGGCAAGCAGCAAGAGGAGAGCGAGCAATACCTTTCTCATATTGTCTTTTTTCTTTTAGTGATGCTGTTCTTGTAATGTTCTTATATTATATAATTAATGTATATTTCTTTTAATGATGTTCTAAGACAATGGTGTTCTTAAGTTTCCAAAAGTTAATCTTAACATGGGCAAAGTTACAAAAAACTTCCGAAATATGCAAGAAATATGTATCGCAAATTGCTCAAATTGGAGAGTTTGCACCCTCGTTTGACCAATTTGCACCCATGAAAAACACTTTGCTGAAAATGTACCCATCATCTGACGAATTTAGACTTGGTAGTTTGCGGAAAACATTATACTTTTGCAGCGTTCGATTTAAGTAATCGTAACAACTAGCAAGAAAAATTAGAATAAACAATATTAATAAAACCTATCAAGTTATGAATGTAATAACCAGCAAGATGGACAAAAAGATGCTTGCAGCGTCCTTGCTCAGCATCGGTTTGGCAAGTATCCCTACGCAGGGAATCTTGGCTAGTGAGACTCTGATGAACGGAGTCCAGGTTCAGCAGCAGAACACTATTAAGGTGTCGGGTGTTGTAAGTGACAGCGAAGGTCCTATCATCGGCGCAAGCGTCGTTGAGAAAGGTGCCAAGAGCAATGGTACCGTAACCGATCTCGATGGTAAGTTCGTGTTGTCAGTGAAGCCGGGCGCTACCCTCGTTATCTCTTATATGGGATATAAGAAGGTAGAGGTGAAGGCTGTAGCAGGCAAGGAGATGAACGTAACCATGCAGCAGGACAGCGAGGCTCTCGACGAGGTAGTCGTTGTCGGTTTCGGTACCCAGAAGAAGGTGAACCTTACAGGTGCCGTGGATGTCATCGACAGTAAGCAGATGGCTGAGCGTCCTGTTTCTAACGCAGTACAGGCATTGCAAGGTGCCGCTCCAGGTCTTCAAATCACACAAAGCAGTGGTAGCATCGATTCTCGTCCATCTATTAATGTACGTGGTGGTACGACCATCGGTCAGGGTTCTTCAGGCGATCCATTGATTTTGATTGATGGTATGGAGGGCGACCTCAACTCTATCAACCCTCAGGATATTGAGAGTGTATCTGTATTGAAGGATGCGGCTGCTAGCTCCATCTATGGTTCTCGTGCTCCTTTCGGTGTTATCTTGGTGACTACCAAGAAAGGTAAGGAAGGCAAGCCAACCATCAACTACAACAATAGTTTCCGTTTTGGTACTCCAAACATCAAGAACCACTTGATGAACTCCGTGGATTTCGCTTCTTGGATGAACGATGCCATTACCAATGCTGGTAAGGGTGCTTATTTCGATACCAAGGAAGATGGTACAGGTCGTTTCGACCAAATCGTTGCTTTCCACAATGCTGAGTATGTGAGTCCTGGTGTTCGTAAGACAGCAGATGGCAATTTGATTTATGAGGTACGTGGCTATAACAATGATACCGACAAGACTTGGTGGGGTGGTTATTCCAATGGTATCGCCGATACCGATTGGTATGACATCCTCTATAAGAACACTTCTTTCTCTCAGCAGCATAACTTGAGTGCTAGTGGTGGTTCTGAGAAGTTCAGATATTATGTTTCTGGTAGCTATTTCGACCAAAACGGTTTGCTCAAGGTGGCTGATGATAATCTGCAGCGTTACACGGGAACAGCCAAGATTGAGTCGCAGCTCACCAAGTGGTTGAAGTTGAACTACACCATGCGTTTTACTCGTGAGGAGACACAGAAACCTCAGAAGGGTGGATGGTATCAAGCTGTAGCCTTGCGTGGATGGCCAGTGTTGCCTGCTTACGACTGGAATGGTAATCATTTCTATAGTGATACAAGCTGTTTGTGGGCTTGGGCTGATGGTGGTGAGAACCACAACCAGAGCGACAAGATTTACCACCAGTTGGGCTTGGAGATAGAGCCTATCAAGAACTGGAAGACCAGTGTGGATTTCAACTATCGCATCCAGAACTCCAATGGTCACAACTGGTCATTGCCTCTCTTGGCATACGGTAAGGAAGGTGCTCCATATTATAAGGATGCCAACACCAGTGTGCAGGAGACTAACTATCGCGAGAACTACTTGAACTTCAGTGCTCGTACCGAGTACGACCTCACTTTGGCCAAGGCTCACCACTTCCATGTGATGGGTGGTATGCAGATAGAGAACTTGAAGCAGAGTGCCTTTGGTGCTTCTCGTGTAGGTATGATGGACTTGACCAAGCCAGAAATCAACTTGACCAATGGTTTGAAGGATGGCGTGGCAACCACTCCTGATGTATATGGTTATCGCAATGAGTGGGCTGTGGTAGGTTTCTTCGGTCGTTTGAACTACGACTACAAGAGTCGTTACCTTTTCGAGGCTAATCTTCGTTCTGACGGTTCTTCTCGTTATCGCAAGGGCAATCGCTGGAAGACATTCCCTTCTTTCTCTTTAGGTTGGAACATTGCCGAGGAGAAATTTATGGAGTCTTCTCATAGCTGGCTCGATATGTTGAAGTTGCGTTTCTCTTACGGTTCTTTGGGTAACCAGAACGTAACCAATTGGTATCAGACCTATCTGACCATTTCTCCAAGTGCCCAGGGCGGTCCTTGGTTGCAGAATGGCAGCAAGGTTGCTACCGTAGGTTCTCCAGGTATCGTATCCGAAGGCTTGACTTGGGAGCGTGTAGAGACTTACAATATTGGTGTGGATTGGGCGATGTTGCACAATCGTTTGACAGGTTCGTTCAACTGGTACACTCGTAGCACCCACGATATGGTGGGAAATGGTAAGACATTGCCAGCTATCTTGGGTACAGGCGTTCCAAAGACCAATAATACCGACCTTCAGGCTCGTGGTTGGGAGTTGACTTTAGGCTGGCAGGATCGTTTGGCCAATGGCTTGAGCTATGGTGCTAAGTTCTCACTCTACGACTCACGTACCAAGATTACCAAGTACAAGGACAACCCTACTAACTCCATTGGCAATTATATCGAGGGCAGATACACTGGCGAGATTTGGGGCTTCGAGACCATCGGCATCGCTAAGACTGACAAGGAGATGCAGGATCACTTGGCTTCTCTGCCTAATGGCGGTCAGGATGCCATAGGTAGCGCATGGACAGCTGGTGATATCATGTACAAGGATATCAATGGTGATGGCAAGGTTTCTTGGGGCAACAGTACGCTTGATGACCCAGGCGACCGTAAGGTAATTGGTAACACGACACCTCGCTATCAGTTTGGTTTTGATATGAATGCTTCTTGGAAGGGATTCGATCTTCGTATGTTCTTCCAGGGTGTGATGAAACGTGATTGTTGGCAGGGAAGTGTGTTCTTGTTTGGTTGGAATGGAGACCAGTGGAACTGTGCAGGTTTGGAGGCTGTAAAGGATTACTTCCGTGACGAGAACACCTGGTCTGTTAAGCAGGGTACCATGGACGTGAACTTGGATTCTTACTTGCCTCGTCCTACCAATGGCAGCAAGAATATCCAGTGCCAGACTCGTTACTTGCAGAATGCGGCATACATCCGATTGAAGAACCTCACCTTGGGATACACCATCCCGGCAACCATTACCAATAGATGGGGCATCAACAATCTGCGTGTTTATTTCTCAGGCGAGAACCTTTGGACAGGCACCAGCTTGAACAAGCAGTTTGACCCAGAGACCATTTCTTACGATCAGGGTGCAGGATACCCATTGTCAAGAACTTACTCATTCGGTTTAAGTGTAACATTCTAAACATTCGACAATTATGAAAATGAATCATATATCTAAGGCATTGATGGTGCTTGCATTGGGCGGCGCAATGGTTTCATGCGACGATTTGCTCGATCAGGAGCCTCAGTCAAGCATTACTCCTGAGTCTTATTATAAGTCAGAAGACCAGATTCAGGCTTGCGCAAACAGTTTCTATGGCAATTTGCCTTCTCATGGCTATGGCTATGGACTCTATAGCAGTGATACTAATACAGACAACCAGGCTGGTACTGGCTCAGACGGTAAGTACCTGGACGGTCAGTGGAAAGTGGGATTGACCAATGGTAACTGGTCGTTCTCTACCATCCGTGACATCAACTATAAGTTGAACACTTGCATGGCTAATTACAAGGCTGGTAAGATTACAGGTAACGACAAGAACATTCGCCAGTATCTCGGTGAGCTTTACTTCTTCCGTGCTTGGGAATACTTCGGAAAGCTCAAGACTTGGGGCGATTATCCTATCGTGACCGAGGTCTTGCCCGATAATGAGCAGAGATTGGTGGCTGAGTGCAAGCGTCAGCCTCGCAACGAGGTGGCTCGCTTCATCATCGCCAACTTGGATTCTGCCATGACTTATATGTCGGATAACTTCGAGAAGCGTCACACTCGCTTGTCTAAGGATGTCTGCCAGTTGGTGAAGTCTCGTGTGGCTCTCTACGAGGGTACATTCCTCAACTACTTCAAGGGTACTCCATTTGTTCCTTGCGACGCCAACTGGCCTGGCAAGACCAAGGATTACAGCAAGGACTATCAGTATCCTACAGGTAGCATCGACAATGAAATCCAGTATTTCTTGAAGACTGCCGCTGAGTCTGCTGAGATTGTCGCAGAGAAATACAAGAACGACTTGACCCAGAACAATGGTGTGGTTCCTCAGAAGGAAGGCGATACCAACCCATACTTCGAGATGTTTGGTACCACCGATATGTCTAGCTACAAGGAAGTGCTCCTTTGGCGTGAATATAACGCTGGTCTCGGTCACACCAATATCATCGAGGATGCCGTGGAGCGCAACAACTATGGTACGGGTGTTACTCGAAGCATGGTGGAGAGCTTCTTGATGAAGGATGGTAAGCCAATCTATGCACAGCACGATGGCTTCAAGTATGACGATAATACCGTAAGCAAGGTGGCAGAGAACCGTGACCCACGTCTCTACATCTTCCTCAAGACTCCAGGACAAATCAACTGCTACAAGAATATGAGTTATTCTCAGGGTGACCGTTACATCGAGAAGGAGAACGACTATCCTGACATCACCAATGGTGACGCTACCAACTTCATGTACGTAACAGGTTATTGCCTCCGCAAGGGTGGTACCTTCGACCGTAAGCAGTGCGAGAAGAATAAGTCTGCCAATGCAGCTTGCTCATTCCGTGCCCGTGAGGCTTTGCTCAACTACATGGAGGCTGAGTATATGTTGACCCATAGCTTGAGCGGCAAGGTATTGGAGTATTGGAAGATTATCCGCGAAAAGGCTGGCTTCACAGGCGATGCCATCGATCCAATGACCACCATCAATGCCACCGATATGTCGAAGGAGACCCTCGACTGGGGTGCTTACAGTGCAGGCAAGTTGCTTGAAGACAAGGTTCTTTTCAATATCCGTCGTGAGCGTCGTGACGAGTTGATGGGCGAGGCTTTACGCTGGATGGACTTGCAGCGTTGGAGAGCACTCGACCAGATGATGACCACTCGCTACCACGTAGAGGGCTTGAAGCTCTGGAACTCAGAGATGACAGCTCACTACAACTTCTCTGAGGCTGACTACAACGGCGATGCCAAGGCTAAGGTTTCTGCTCCAACATTGAGCAACTACCTCCGCATCTACGAGAAGAATATGACAGCCAATAACCTCTATAAGGATGGTTACACTTGGCACTTGGCTCACTACTTGCAGCCAATGCCAATCAAGGAGATGATGCTTACCGCTCCTGATTACACTACAGTAAGTGAGTCTTCTCTCTACCAGAACCCATACTGGCCAACAGAGACAGACATGCCGGCAGAGAAGTAAGCTTTTGCTGTTGACATAAGCAATATACCATGTAATCCCCCACATCAAGAAGAATCTTACATGTGGGGGATTTTTGTGTTTTTTATATGATTAGCATATTTTTCTTGGAAAAACATGCTTGATTACAATATTTTTTTCTATCTTTGCACACAAAACTAGGAAGCTATGCGAATATTTACTGAACAAACATTAAAGCAATATATAGAGTCCAATCCAAAATCAAAAGTTGCGCTACAGGAGTGGATTTCTATTGTGAAGAAAAGTAAATGGAGTAATTTTGCCGATGTGAAATCTACATTTAACAGTGTTGATAACGTTGGCAATCAGCACTATGTTTTTAATATAAAAGGAAATACATATAGGATAGTTGTTGTAATCAAGTTTACTATTAAGTTTGTGTATATTCGTTTCATTGGAACTCATCAAGAGTACGATAAGATTGATTGTAGAACGATTTAAAAAACTGGCATATATGGATAAGATAGAAAATATGAATCAATATCAGTGGGCTGTAAATCGTGTGGAAGAACTTCTTCCTTTGGTAGATGACAATACTCCTACGGATGATCCTAATAGCGTGGAATTGGAAAGACTGTCTAATATGGTGGCAGATTATTCAGATGAACATTTTGCGATAGGCACTCCTTCTTTAGCTGACATCATTAAGCTGAGGATGGAGGAAATGGGAATTTCTATTTCAAAATTGGCAAGTTTGATAGGGGTTACTCCGATAAATGTCAAAGAATATCTCACAGGTTCTAAGGAACCTACGTTGAGCGTAGGACGTGAAATCAGTCGCAAATTAGGTATCGATGCTAATCTAGTACTTGGAGTATAAACATCTAGTATTAGGAGTATGAAAATGTAATCAAAAAGGGATAATCTTGATTTTGAGGGCTATCCCTTTTTGTTTTTTTATATCATAATATTTTTTGAATTACTTACCTTTAGTCTTTTGTTTAAAAGAAAATGTTTAGGCTATGGGATGGAATAGTTTCTGTTCTTAATAGAAATCTTCGTTCAACGACGTTGAATGTCCGTTCAGCACTGTTGAATGGCGGTTCAGCACTGTTGAATGGCGGTTCGGCACTGTTGAACGAAGATTACTTGTGTGGTTTGAAAAACAAATAACTAAAGATAATAAATTTTATCTTAGCGTGATGTTCATTCATTGCTAATATGTGTTCAGAATATGATAAGAATCATTCAGAGAGCATACATTTGACGAATTTTGCTGTTTTTTTGACGGATTTTAGGTGTCTGGTTTCATCTATTCGTATTAATTTTGCAGCAGAATTAGGAATAAAACGCAAATTACATTAATAACTATTTTGTATATAATGACAACAACGAGATATTATAAAACGAGATATTATAATATGAGTTTGAAGTATAACAAGGTGCTGCTTCTGATAGTTGCAATGATGATGAGTATCGCCAGTTATGCTTTCAATCTCAAGGCAGGACGTTCTGTTGTGGTTGAGGCTGATACTGCACAGATGGAACCTGTAGCCAAGACTGCCTTGAAGATGTTGCAGGGCGACATAGAAAAAGTGCTCAAGTCCCAGATGGAGGTTCATGTAAAGAATGCATCAGGTAGCAACTTCATCGTTCTTTCCAAGGATGCCGCCGCCTTCGCTTACAAGAAAGAGGCTTTCCAACTAAAGGCTGCCGATGGCAACCTATATATAAAAGGTAGCGATGACCACGGTCTTGCCTATGGAATCTTGGAGGTGTCTCGCTTGCTCGGCGTGTCGCCATGGGAATGGTGGGCGGATGCCAAGCCTAAGCATCTCGATAGCTTCAGCCTAAAGGATGGTTATCAGAATGCACAGGCTCCTTCGGTGGAGTTTCGTGGCATCTTTATCAATGACGAGGATTGGGGACTGATGCCTTGGTCGAGCAAGACTTACGAGCCTTCCAATATCAAAGGACATATTGGTCCGAAGACCAACGCTCGTATCTTCGAACTTCTGCTTCGTCTGCGTGCCAATACCTATTGGCCTGCGATGCACGAATGCACCCGTCCTTTCTTCCTCACCGAGGGCAACAGAGAGGTGGCTCGGGAGTATGGCATCTACATCGGTGGCTCTCATTGCGAACCAATGGCTTCGAGCACGGCAGGCGAATGGAGAGTGAGAGGCAAGGGCGATTACGACTTCTTGCACAACAAGGAGAATGTGCTCCAGTTCTGGGAGGACAGAGTGAAGGAGGTGGCTGGTCAGCCTATCCTCTATACTATCGGTATGCGTGGCGTACACGATGGAGCGATGCAGGGAGCTAAGACCGTACAAGAGCAAAAAACAGTACTAGATAGCGTGTTGAAAGCGCAAAGAATGATGTTGGCGAAGTATGTCAACAAGGATGTGACCCAGGTGCCACAGTTGTTTGTGCCTTACAAGGAGGTGCTCGATGTGTACCATGCTGGATTGCAAGTGCCAGAGGACGTGTGCCTCGTTTGGTGCGATGACAATTATGGGATGGTGCGCCACTTCCCGACAGCCGAGGAACGTGCTCGCAAGGGTGGCAACGGTATCTACTACCACGTGAGCTATTGGGGGCGCCCTCACGACTACCTCTGGCTCGGCACCTTCTCGCCATCGCTGATGTTTCAGCAGATGTCGGAGGCTTGGCACAAGGGCATACAGAAGTTCTGGATTCTCAACGTGGGCGACATCAAGCCTGCCGAGTATCAGATAGAGCTTTTCCTCGATATGGCGTGGAATATGAACAGCATCTATCCCGGCGACCATGCCGACAAGGAGTTGATGCCAAACAATGAGTGGCTCGTACAGCATGAGCAGAACTTCTGGACAAGGGAGTTCGGAAAGGCAATGGCAGAGAAGATGTTGCCAGTGATGCAGGAAAGCTATCGCTTGGCGTACATCCGCAAGCCAGAGTTCTTAGGTAATACCCGATGCGAGGAGTGGGACAAAAAGTACAGCATCATTACCGACCTGCCATGGAGCGAGGAGTACATCTTGAATCGCTTGGCAGACTACAAGAAGCTAGCCGACAAGGCGAATGACATAGAAAAAATGCTCGACAAGGCCATCGCCAAGGGTGAACTGCCTAAGGAGCGCAAGGATGAGTATTATCAACTATTCAAATATCCCGTGCAGGCTGCTGCCCAGATGAACAACAAGTTGCTCTATGCGCAGCTGGCTCGCCACGGTAAAGAAACCTCAAAGGATGAGGGAACTACCTACTGGTCGATGAGCGACGCTGCCTTCGACAGCATCGCCCGTATGACCAAGGTCTATAACGAGGGCTATTACAACCACGGCAAGTGGAATCGCATGATGGACTTCCAGCCTCGCAAGCAGCCTGTCTTCAATCGTGTGCCTCGCACCGTGTCAAGCACTCCGATGATGAAAGAAGAAAAATCTCTCTCTCGTTGGAATGCCACCGATTGTTCTTTCGGTCATCCTATCGTATGGTATGGATTGGGCTATGAGGGCAAGGCGGCTGGTATCGCCAAGAATACAGAACTAGGTTTTGAGTTTTCGGGTAAGAAGATTGAGGGTGATTCGGTAACCATCGAACTTCGTATGGTTCCGACTCATCCGATGGATGACAAAAAATTGCGCGTCGCCCTTTCGCTCGATGGGGGTGAGGCTGTCGTGAGAGAGTATCAGACGGGGGGCAGAAGCGAGCAGTGGAAGGTGAACACCCTGCAGTGCCAGGCTCGCATCCGCATCACCTTGCCAATCGCCAAGATGAAGAAGCATCGTCTTACGGTCAAGGCTTTGGACGAAGGGGTCGTGCTGGATCAAATCAGCCTCTTGCGATAAGGCAAGGTTATGTTTATTAGTTAGATAAAGCTTATTAGTTAGTTTTAAGGGGCAAGTTGTTGCTTTTATTTTGCATAGTTTAGGTAATTGTTTTTAGGTTTAGTTATTTTTAGCTAAAATAGATGATTAGGTTTTTAGGTTTAGTTGATTTAGGTAATTAGATTTTTAAGTTTAGGTTCAATTGTTTTAGGTTTAAGTTTTTTTTAGGTTTATAGGTTAGTATTTAGAAAATCCCATGGTCCGCTGTAGAAGCTCGCTATGGGATTTCTCGTTATTTTTGTCAGCTTGCACTCAAAAGTAACTGTTGAAATTTTGTAAATTGCCATAATTTTTGTAACTTTGCATCATTCTTTATATGGATACATAACAACTAATACATTGAAGATGAAGAAGATTTTTTATATATTGTTGCTTTTGTTGCAATGCACTTGGCTTCATGCCCAACTATCAGGGGTTCGTGTAGCCAAGAATCCCGCCATCTCCCAACTGCCGGTGAGTGCCATCGCTTACACCTTCGAGGATTCGGAGGGATACATGTGGTATGGCACGGTGGATGGAATCTGCCGTGACGATGGATACAATGTGCATGTATTCCGCAGTGACTTCCGTACTCCAGATTTGATGGACATCAACTCCGTGCTCTGCATTGTGGAGGCAAAGGATGGACGCATCTGGTTTGGTACCCAAAAGGGTGTTTATATTCTGGATAAGCAGACTTATGGCATCCAGAAGATAGGCATCAAGGATTTGCAGGAGAAGCCCGTCGGACTGATGGCTGCCCGTAAGAACGGCGATGTATGGATAGCTTGCGATAACTCGCTCTACGAATTGGATGTTAGAGGAAATCTTCGCCAGCTTCATCGAATGTCTTCTTTCATCACTACCCTCTATGAAAATAGGCAAGGCGACTTCTTCTATTCTACTTGGAATGGTGAGTTCTATCGTAAGGATGCCAAAGGCAAGGAAGTAATGTTGCATAAACACATGTCGGTAAAGAGTATGTGCGAAGACAGGCATACTGGATGCTATTGGCTTCTTACTGGTGGCTCTGCCGTATGGTATTATAATCCGAAGGCGAAGACCGCGGCGGCACAATTCCAGTTGCAGCAGGTGTTTGGAAATATGACGGGTGCTTTGTTTAGAGAAGTGTTGCAAGATCCTAAATATCATTATCTGTGGCTATTGACCACAGACCATATTTCGGCATTGAAACCTCTTGGGAATGGCAAACTCGAACAGGTCAATACCGATGGTTTGTTCTCGCCAGAGAAGAAGATTTTGACGCATATCTATCAGTCGAGGGATGGCAATATCTGGGTGTCGGCATTCGACCATTATAGTTTCATTATCAATTTCAAGGGCTCTGCCGTACGATCTTATTCTTATCAGCCCTTGTTGCAAGCCACAGGTTTCCATCCCACTATCGTTACCTTATGCAAGGATGATGGGGGAGCCTTTTGGTACTACCAGGAATCATACGGATTGTTCTTATACGACCCGCAGCAGGGCGGTTTGCCGATAGATTATCGTATGTGCCCGGCTGTAGCTAGCTTACCTTTATATACCATTCCGTATCTTGTCAAGTCGCATCAGCATAATGCCGTTTGGGTGATGACGCCGGGAACAATGGTTATGAAATTGAGGCGCGAGGGCAGTCAGATGTTCTTGGAGAAACAGATAGACTTGTCGAAGGTGAGCAAGACATCGGGGGCTTGCGAGGTCATCTTCGAGGACAGTAAGCAGAACCTTTGGATAGGTACGATGAACGGCGTGTTTATGTATAGTGCGCAGACTCATCGGGCAGTTTGCATCTCCGAGAAGATAGGCGACGTAAGCGACTTCACCCAGTCTGCCGATGGTTACATCTGGTGTACCGTTCGCAACAAGGGAATCTGTCGTATCTCCCCATCGGGTGCTTGGAAACTGTATTCCCATCAGAAGGATTTCCTCACCCTGGACATCACCACCGACGGAACGCTTTGGGCTAGTACGGGCGAAGGACAGCTGTTGGCTTTCTCCACTGCCAATCCAACGGAATACAAGGATTATACCCTGCAAGCAGGACTCAACGGCGATATGGTGGACCATGTGAAGGTGGATCGTTTCAATCATCTTTGGATTGTAACGCCTCAAACCATCCGTGAGTTCAATCCCAAGAATGGGGCAGTGAGGGTATATACCACCCAGGACGAAGACATTGAGCAGCATCGCTTCTTGCCACGTGCCGTATTCCGTGACCCACAGAGTGGAGATATGTATTTCGGAGGAATACCGGGTATGATTTCCTTCAAGACCAGTTTGGGACTGGAGAGTATTCCGAAGGATGTTCGTCCTCGTATCACCGACGTGAAGGTGATGGGCAAGAGTATCTGGCTCGACCCACAGCGCAAGAAGACATTGACAAGCATCGACATCGAACCCGACGAGCAGAACATCACCATCGAGTTCTCGTCGCTCGACTTCCGCAACCATGGCCGCATCTGCTATGCTTATCGCTTGAAGGGAGTGGACAAGGACTGGGTGTATCTGCCAGTGGGCAAGAATGCCGCTATATATAATAAGGTGGGAAAGGGCGACTATACCTTCGAGGTGAAAGCCACCGACGAGAATGGACTTTGGAGCAAGCATGTTACTACCTTTGAGATTCATCGTCTGCCTGCTTGGTGGGAGACTTGGTGGGCTTACACCCTCTACCTGTTGCTCTTCATCGCTGCCCTTTGGCAAATCATCAAGCGATACAAGGAGCGAGTAGCCGAGCGCAACGACCAGATTATCGAGGAAAACGTAACGGCGAGCAAGAAGGAATATCTCGACAATGTGTCGAAGGAACTCGCTTCTCCTCTGACGGAGATTAATGCCATCGCCAGCTTGATGCAGGAAGGTCAGAAAGCTGGCAGTGGAGATAAACAGATGGAGAAAAACTTAGGAATCATCCAGAGTAATGTGAACCGTTTGCGAGAGAAAATGCAAGAGGAGATGACTTCGCAACTGGATATAGTCAAGATAGATGAGCGTTTTATAGCCAAGGCTACAAAGATAGTGGAGGAACATTTGGGAAGCGAAAAACTAGATGTTGTCTTTCTGGCCTCCGAGCTGGGTATGTCTCGCTCCACCTTCTCTCGTAAGCTCAAGGCGGTGAAGAGTCAGACCCCATTGGAGTTTATCCGTGGCATCAAAATGCAACATGCTGCCGAGATGCTCAAGCAGAAGACGGCGACGATACAAGACGTGATGTTTGCCGTGGGGTATAATGACCACAAGAGTTTCGCCCAGGTATTCCGCGATACCTACGGCGTATCTCCAAGTGAATATCAGAAAAATAATAGATTATAGGGAATATTCGTACATCAGGAAAAGTAGAAATCTCATTTAGAATAGGGAAAATGATTCACCCATTAGGGGGCATTCGTTCAAATTAAGAAGTGAACGAATGCCCCCTTTCTTGTGACCGAATAATATCTGTTGTTTTCGAAATAATCCTATTATCTTTGCAACCGAAAAAAATAATAACTAACAATTGAATGAATAATATGATTAAGATTAAGTTTGCTTCTAAGGCAATGATTGCCCTCGTCGCTTCTGCGATGGCTCTTCCTGCCCTAGCCGACAAGAACGACAAGGTGACGCTCTTGGAATCTCCAGTGAAGGTTTCTGAGATTTCGGGTATCGATGGTTTCATCGGCGATCGTATGAAACTCAACCGTGATGTATATCTCAAGAACTTTCCTATTGATAAATATGTGGATTTCGTGGTCAACCGTCAGCATACAGGTTGGGATTGGACAAAGGCTGAACAGCACGGAAAGTGGATAGAGAGTGCTTATCTCTCGGCTATCCAGGGCAAGGACAAGGCACTCTATGAGAAGGCGAAGAAAGAACTCTATCGCATCATCGCCTCTCAGGAGCCAAGTGGTTATCTCGGTGCTACCGCCAAGAGCTATCGCTCGGCGAAGCGTCCTATCCGTGGTATGGATCCATACGAACTCTACTTCGTGTTCCATGCTTTCGAGACCGTGTATGAGGAGACGGGCGACAAGAAGGCGCTGCAATCCGTGGAACGTCTCGCCGATTATTTCTTGGCGAACTTCGGTCCAGGCAAGAATGAGTTCTGGCCTTCCAAACTTCGTGCGCCAGAAAACAAGAATAAGGTGCTCTCTGGCACCAGTGATTTCGCAGGTCATAGCGTCCACTATGCTTGGGAGGGTACCTTGCTCTGCGACCCAGTGGCTCGACTCTATGAGATTACGGGCAAGAAGAAGTATCTCGACTGGTCTAAGTGGGTAGTTGCCAACATCGACAAGTGGGGTGGTTGGGATGCTTTCTCTCGTCTCGACTCTGTGGCTGATGGCAAGATTGGTGTAGATAAGTTGCAGCCATATGTTCACTCTCATACCTTCCACATGAACTTCATGGGCTTCCTCCGTCTCTATCGCATTACGGGCGACAAGAGTTTGCTCCGTAAGGTGGAGGGCGCATGGAACGACATCGCCAAGCGACAGATGTATATCACCGGTGGTGTGAGTGTGGCTGAGCACTATGAGCATGATTATGTGAAACCATTGAGTGGCAACATCGTGGAGAGTTGTGCTACCATGTCGTGGATGCAACTTTCTCAGATGCTCCTTCAGTTGACCGGCAATCCTAAGTATGCCGATGCGATGGAGCGACTGATGATCAACCATGTGTTCGCCGCACAAGATGCTGAAGCGGGTACTTGCCGCTATCATACAGCTCCTAATGGCGATAAGCCAAATGGCTATTTCCATGGTCCTGACTGTTGTACAGCGAGCGGACACCGCATCATCTCCTTGCTCCCTACATTCTTCTATGCCGAGGAAGGCAAGGAATTCTATGTCAACCAGTATGTGGATGCCAACTACGATGGCAAGGGTTTCCAATTCTCCATCACGGGCAATTACCCTGCCAACGAGACGGTGGAGCTGACCATCAATAAGGGAGCCAACAAGGAGTTGAATCTCCGCATCCCATCCTGGTGCAAGAATCCAAGCATCAGTCTCAACGGAAAGACCTTGGAAGGTGTGAATCCTGGCAGTTACTTCAAGTTGAACCGTGCTTGGAAGAAGGGTGACAAGTTGACCATTACTTTCCCGATGGAGGAGAGATGGGTAAAGCGTGAGCACCATTCCGATTACGAGAAGCATTATCTCGCAGGTGGTGAGATTATGTACAATGAGAAGGCTACCAATCACATACCATACGCTTACCTCCGTGGTCCGGTGGTATATTGCGTGGATATGGTTTGGAATCCACAGTTGCACAATGACGATTGTAACATAGAGAAAGATTTGAGAGTGGATGTCAATCAGAAGCCAGTGGCTATCGAGAAGGTAGATCCTACGATGATGACCGAGTGCTTCAAGGCGAAGGGAACCTACAAGGGTTATCCTGTTGACCTTATCCTCACTCCATTCGCCAACATCGGTCAGTGGTGGAGAAACGGAGAAGCAAAGCCACAAAAGTGGAGCGATGCTTTCACTTATGGCATTTGGTTGTATCCAGCTAAGTAATTTGTTTTGGTTTTGGTTTGTGTTAGTTAGAAAAAGCCCGGCAAGAGTAAGCGTGATGCTCATCTCTTGTCGGGCTTCTCTTTATATATATATTAATGTGTAATCTCTGAGATAGATTACATTTCAACAATCACTTCGTGCTTGCCAGCGGTGCAAGGGATAACGGTACCCTCGATGGCCTTGCCATCCATGGTAATCTGCTTCACACCCTTCTCCTTGCCCTCTGGGTTCTTCACGACGATGTGATACTCGCCGCCACGGAACTTGCGGTTTACCTCGTACTCCTTGGCGGTGCTTGGCAGACAAGGGTCGATGTTTAATCCCTCATAGTCTGGCTTGATACCGAGGATGAACTCACTGACGGTGTACCACATCCAAGCGGCTGTACCCGTCAACCATGAGTTCTTGCCCTCTCCTGGCTTGGCGGCATCCTTGCCGGCTACCATCTGGCAGTTTACGTATGGCTCCACCTTGTGCAAGGTCTGGTACTTTTCCTCCACGTAACTTGGCAGAATCTTGGTGTAGTGCTTCCACGCATCGTTGCCACGTCCGGCAACAGTCTCACCGATGATAACCCAAGGATTGTTGTGGCAGAAGATACCAGCGTTCTCCTTGTAACCCTCTGGATAAGAGGAAATCTCACCCATCTCCACATGATAGGTGGTGTAAGCTGGGTTGTTGAGCACCATTCCGTGCTCGCATTCCAAGCGCTCCTTGGCGCTATCCAAAGCCTTGTCGCAGAGACCTTCCTTCAAGCCGATGCCAGCCATCGTACACCAGCCCTGACTCTCGATGAAGATCTTGCCTTCCTCGTTCTCGTCACTACCAATCTTGTTGCCGAAGAAGTCGTAGGCACGGAGGAACCATTCGCCATCCCAACCATGCTTCTTCACTGCCTCGTCCATGTTATCCACAGCCTGCTGCATACGCTCTGCCTCGGCGAGGTAATCTTCCTCAGCCAAACCATCTACGGCACTGTTGTTCTCTACTGAATCCTTGGCGAGTTGCTTGCAGAGAGCCACGTAGTCCTTGCCTGTCACTACGAACAGACCGGCAATCATCAAGCTCTCAGCCTTGCTGCCTTCACCCTTGTTCTCGGTGGTCTGGAAACTCTCGTTAGGATCCCAAGAGAAGCAGTTGAGGTTGAGGCAGTCGTTCCAGTCGGCACGGCCGATAAGTGGCAACTTGTGAGGACCGAGGTTGTTGATGACGTGGTTCATGCTGATCTTCAAGTGTTCGAAGAGACTTACCTCGCTGCCTGGCTGGTTGTCGAATGGCACCTGCTCGTTGAGGATAGAGAAGTCGCCTGTCTCTTTGATGTAGGCGATGGTACCGAAAATCAACCAGCAAGGGTCGTCGTTGAAACCGCCACCGATGTCGTTGTTGCCTCGCTTGGTCAATGGCTGATACTGATGATAGCAACCGCCGTCAGGGAACTGGGTGCTGGCGATGTCGATGATGCGCTGGCGGGCACGCTCAGGTATCTGATGTACGAAGCCCACTAAGTCCTGATTGGAGTCACGGAATCCCATGCCACGACCGATACCGCTCTCGAAGAAGCTTGCCGAACGAGACATACAGAAGGTAATCATACACTGATACTGGTTCCAGATGTTCACCATACGGTCGAGCTTGTCGTTGCCACTCTTCACGGTGAAGATGTTGAGGAGGTTGTCCCAGTACTGGTTGAGCTTTGCGAATGCAGCATCTACCTTCTCGGTGGTGTCGAACTTCGCCATCAAGGCGTGCGCCTTCTCCTTGTTGATGACCTTCTTTGCCACGAACTTCTTGTCCTGTTCGTTCTCCACATATCCCAAGAGGAAGATGAGGTCACGGCTCTCGCCTGGCTGCAAAGTAACCTCGATGTAGTGGGATGCGATAGGACTCCAACCATGGGCGAAACTATTGCGAGGCTTGCCTTCGATGACAGCCTCAGGCTCGGCAAACTCATTGTAGAGACCGATGAAGCTCTCACGGTCGGTATCGTAACCCTGTATCTCGGTGTTGACAGTATAGAAAGCATAGTGGTTGCGGCGCTCACGATACTCCGTCTTGTGATAGATGGTGCTGCCCTCTACCTCCACTTCGCCAGTGGAGAAGTTGCGCTGGAAGTTCTCCATATCGGTAGCGGCATTCCAAAGACACCACTCAGCGAAGGAGAACACCTTCAGGTTCTTCACTTCTTTGGAGTTGTTCTTCAAAGTCATCTTCTGAACCTCAGCCCAAGTATGGAGCGGAACAAAGAAGAGGACACTAGCCTCCACACCATTCTTGCTGCCTGTGATGCGGGTATAGTTCATACCATGGCGGCACTCATAGCTATCGAGTGGAGTCTTGCAAGGTTTCCAACCTGGGTTCCAGATGGTGTCACCGTCCTTGATGTAGAAGTAGCGACCGCCATTGTCCATAGGTACCCCGTTGTAGCGATAGCGGGTGATGCGGCGGAACTTGGCGTCCTTATAGAAGGAGTAGCCACCAGCTGTGTTGGAGATGAGCGAGAAGAAATCCTCGTTGCCCAAATAGTTGATCCAAGGCCATGGGGTCTTAGGGTCAGTAATCACGTACTCGCGATTGGTGTCATCGAAATGACCGTACTTTTTCTCTGCCATTGTTTCTTTTAGTTTATATTGTTTTGCTATGTTATTGTTCTTTTAGTCTCGACTTAGCATTATCTAAGCTTCTATTCTTAATGCTTTTTTAGGTTATTGCATTAATTTTCTGCAAAAATTTGGCAAATGAGCGTAATGGAAGTTCTTCCAAATTGCCGAATGCGGTTAAATTTTATGCAAAGATAGCAAAAAGTTTCCGTTATTAGGTTTGAAAGTAGATAATTTTTTGTATTTTTGCATTGAAAAGTTTGATGTTTAACATGTGGTGATTAACATAACGTACACTTGGCTTATGAAAAGAAACATTATAACACTCCTCGTCGCTTTGTTTGCCATGACGCAAACGATGGCGCAGACTTACGATAACTTGTGGAAACAAGCTCAGACCTTCCGACAGAAGGACCAACCGAAAAGTGAAATCGGCGTGATGAAGAAAATCATCTCCAAGGCGACGGCTTCCAAGGACTATGGACAACTCCTGGCGGCGGAACTGAGACAGACCGTGCTCTGGAATGACATCTCTTCGGATTCGTTGACTCCTGCCGTCAGACGGATGGAGGCGGAAGTGCAGCGTATTTCCGACCCTGTATTGAAGTCAGTGAGATATGCTGCCCTCGGCAAGTTCTACCGTGAGAATCCTTATGGGATAGAGGTGGATGAGAAAAGTGCATCCGCTTATCGGGAGAACTACGATGCCAATATGGACAAGAGCAAGGAATACTTCCTAAAAGCCTTGGCGCAGCCCGAACTGCTCGCCAAGCATTATTCCACCGAGTATGTGCCTTTGACCCTGAAGGGCGTGGATGGCACCACTTTCCACAATGACATGCTCCATCTCATCGGTTTCGAGGCAGACTGCAAGGAAGCGTACCAACTGATGCACACCTATTATAATAAGGTGGGCAATCGGGGTGCGGCTTGTCTCTGTGCCTTCCAAATCACTCAGAAAGACCGTCTGGATGATGTGAAGGAGGTGAGGAAGTCGAAGTACCTGAACACCATCGACTCGCTCATCCATGTATATCAAGACATCCCGGAGGCGGGGGAGCTCGCCGTGGAGCACTTCCGCTTCATGGAGGGGGCTACCGATGCCAAGCCTCTCGACAAACTGAACTATATCAACTACGCCTTGAACCATTGGGGCGGTTGGTCGAGAATGAATGTGCTCAGAAATGCGCAGAAGCGATTGACCGAACCGATGTTCTCGCTATCGGACATGCCTCAGGTGCTTCGTCCTACGGAGAAAAAGTGGGTGAAGCTCAACGTGCGCAATCTCCAGAATGTGAAGGTCAGCATCTCTCGTGTCAATATCACTGCCGACAATGACTATGATGTGAGCGATGAGGCTACCTACAAGATGCTCTTGAAGAAGACTTCGGCTTTGCATCAGAAGGACTTTAACAAGCAATATTATGGTCATCCAAATTATGAGGAAGTGAAGGATTCCTTCGAGATAGGTGGCAATTTGCCTTTGGGCGCTTACCTGATGGAGGTATCTTCCGATAACACAAGTATCGCTCCACAAAGAAAACTCTTCTATGTGAGCAACTTGGCGGTGATGATTCAGCAGTTGCCTGACGATAAGCATCGCTATGTGGTGGTGAGTGCCACGAGCGGTCAGCCTATCGCCGGGGCAAAAATCGAACTTTATGACACGGACTATGACATGAAGGCGAAGAAGAACAAGCGAGTGGTGCATGCCCGTTTGACCACCGATGCCGACGGCGAGGCTTACTTCAAGAATGTGGATGGAACGGTATTGATTTCCACCAATGAAGATAAGTTTACTCCAGCCAAGAACATCTATCTCTCTCGCACAAGATACTATGAGCAGAAAGAAAATAAAACGATGGTTCAGCTTTATACCGACCGCAGTATCTATCGTCCAGGGCAGACCGTGCATGCCACGGCTATCGTTTTCAGAAATGAGAAAGGTTTGGATGCGAAGGTTTTTCCTATTAGCTACAATTTGGATTTCGATTTGGTGGATGCCAACAGGAAACAGGTGGCTAGAAAGTCGGCGAAGACCGATGGGTATGGTACGGCTTCCGTGGATTTCGAATTGCCACAAGGAGGACTGACGGGGCAATATCATATCGAGGTGAATACCACGATGGCAAGAACCTTCTTCCGTGTGGAGGAATACAAGCGCCCAACCTTTGAGATTACCTTCCCGAAGGTGAACGAGAAATATACTTGGGGAGATACCGTGGTGGTGAAGGCTACCGCCAAGACTTATTCCGGGGTACCTGTGCAGGGTGCCAAGGTGGAATATAAGGTGACCCGCAGAAACCAACTTTGGTGGTGGGGCGCTCGCTCTGCCGAAGAGGTGGTGAAGAAAGCCGAGGGTACCACTCGTGAGGATGGAACCTTCGATGTGGAGATTCCTTTGGAGGCATTGACTGCCGATGGAAAGAACGTAAGCGACGATGCCCAGTCGATGGCGGCGTTCTTGCGCAAGGCTCGTTTCTTCAACTTCGATGTTTCTGCCGTCGTGACCGACCTCAGTGGCGAGAGCCATGAGGGCGAGATGAGCTTGCCTTTGGGCACGAAGCCTACGGCATTCTCAGTCGATTTGTCTAAGCGCATCGAGGCGGATAGCTTGAAGTCCGTAACTTTCTCTTATCGTAATGCCAGTGGTATGGAGATTGCGAGCAGCTTGAAGTATCGCATCGACCAAGGCAAGTGGGCTGATGGTTATGCCAATGTTCCGATGCCAATCGATTCCTTGATGTCGGGCGTACATGAGCTGGAGGCTATCTGCGGAGTAGATACTTTGCAGCAGAAATTCACTGTCTTTAGCATCAAGGATACGCATCCGATGGAGCCTACTACCGAATGGTATTACCAGACTGCCGATGTCTTCCCTCGTGATGGCAAACCAGTCTATGTACAGGTGGGTTCTTCGGAGAATGGAGCGCATATTGTTTACTCCATTATCGCAGGTAACAAACTCTTGGAGAAAGGTGCCTGGGAGTTGGGCGACAGCATTGTCACTCTTCCGCTTACCTATAAGCCTGAATATGCTTCGGGCATTGTCATCAACTATAGTTTCGTGAAGGAGGGCAAGTGCTATACTCGTACGATACGCATCGCCCGTCCTTTGCCTGAGAAGAAGTTGAATATCAAGTGGAAGACTTTCCGCAACCGTTTGACTCCAGGACAGAAGGAGGAGTGGACCTTGAACATCACGACTCCTGACGGCAAGCCTGCCAAGGCGCAGTTGATGAGTGTGCTCTATGATAAGTCGCTCGACAATCTTGCCAGTCATCGTTGGGATTTGTCGCTCGGTTTCTCGCAGATGTTGCCAAACTGCTATTGGAGGCATAACCTTAGCTATCGTCCTTTCGGATTGAGTGGCACTTATCCTACCAAGTATTATGATGAGAAGGAACTGGAGGTGGATCACTTCGATGAATCTTATTTCAGTCACATTTATGCGAATAGTAATTTTGCTTATCTGACGGGAGGTGTTTCTGACAGAACCGTTGAGGCGGTACGTATGGAAAAGCATAGCGCCGTCCACGATGAAGGCAGAATCATTGTTGGTTACGGAATGGCTCGCAAACAGGCTGCTCCGATGATGGCATCTCGTGCCAATTCTGATGGTGTTGCTATGGATGTGGCAGAGGATATTGAAGTAGCTGCGCCAGCTCCAGTTTCAGAAAAGGAGGAAAAGGTTCTCGACAATGTGCAGGTTCGTGAGAACTTGAACGAGACAGCCTTCTTTTATCCTGCCTTGGAGACGGATAGCAAGGGAAATGTTGCCATCAAGTTCACCCTTCCGGAGAGCGTTACCACCTGGAAGTTCATGGGCTTGGCGCATGACAAGGAGATGCGTAACGGAACTTTGGTGGATGAGACGGTGGCTCAGAAGACGGTGATGGTACAGCCTAACATGCCTCGCTTCCTACGTGAGGGCGACAAGGCGACCATCGTGACCAAGATTTTCAATACATCGGATAAGAAGGTGGGCGGTAATGCCCGTATGCAAATCATCGACCCAGAGACCAACAAGGTGGTTTGGCAGAAGAACGCCAAATATAACGTGGATGCCAACGGTTCTGCTACCTTGTCATTCGATGTGGAAGGACTGAAAGAAGGTGTTTATATTAATAAGGTGGTGGCTTCGGGTAATGGCTACAGCGATGGCGAGCAGCATTACTTGCCTGTGTTGAGCAACCGTGAACTCGTTACCAATACCCTGCCTATTACCTTGACAGAGAAAGGTGTGAAGGATTTCGACCTCTCATCGTTGTTTGCTGGAAAGGATGGCAAGAGTTTGATAGGCAAGAATGGTGAATTGGATAAGAATGTAGCTGATGCCAAGGTGACCATCGAATACGCCAACAATCCTAGTTGGCTGATGATCCAGGCGTTGCCTTCCCTCAGCAATCCAACCAATGATGACAATGCCATCTCCTTGATGGCGGCAATCTATAGCAACAGCATCGCTCGCCATATTATGAAGTCCTCTCCAGTCATCAAGCAGGTGGTGGAGCTTTGGAAGAAGGAGCAAGCATCGAATGGAGCTTCGTCTTCTCATGCTTCTGGCTATACCGCTTCTGGCAAGCTTGCTACTTCCTTGATGAGCAGTTTGGAGAAGAACCAGGAACTCAAGAACTTGGTCTTGGAAGAGACTCCTTGGGTGATGGATGCCGACAAGGAAAGCGAGCAGAAGGCAAAACTCATCAATTACTTCGATGAGACGCAAGTCGCCTCTCGCTTGGCAGCCCAAATCGCAAAGTTGCAAGCCTTGCAGAGTCCGTTAGGAGCCTTCTCTTGGTGGAAGGGCATGGATGGCAACAGATATGTTACCACTGCCGTAGCCAAGATGATGGCTCGACTCAACCAGATGATAGGCAGTCAGAGCGATGTGAATCCTCTGCTTCGTAGTGCCCTCTCTTACTTACAGGATGAAGCTGCCAAGGAAGTGAAGGAGATGAAAAAGAGAGAGGCTGAACTCTTGAAGAAAAAGGCTGAGGCAGAAAACGGAAGCAAGACATATAAGAATATCGTAGCTCAGTTGGCTAGCATTCGACCAAGCGAGGATGCAGTGGATTATCTCTATATCTTGTCGCTTGATGGCAATCATTCATCTATTTCTGGTAAGAAACTGAATACATCGGCTTCTTCCGATAAGGATTATCTCTTGAAGAAGATGGCAGATAAAAATGGCGAATTTACCATTTATGGCAAGGCGATAGCCGCCGTGGTTCTCGCCAAGAATGGATACAAGCAGCAGGCTGCAGACTATTTGCAGAGCATCAACGAATACTCAGTCTATAAACCAGAGGTGGGACGCTACTTCGATACTCGCAAGGCAACCTACAGTTGGAGAGACTATAAGATTCCAACACAGGTGGCTGCGATAGAGGCAATGAAACTGTTGGGTGAACCTGTCAATGAGATGCAACTCTGGTTGCTCCAGTCGAAGCGAACCCAGGCTTGGGATACCCCGGTCAATACCGTGGATGCAGTCTATGCTTTCTTTAATGGCAAGGAGGCTGTCTTGGAAAAGACAACAGAGAATGCTACCATCAAGCTTGATGGCAAGGTGCTTTCTCTGTCTAAGGATACCGCAGGTCTCGGTTATGTAAAGATATCGAAGCAAGGCACTGCCAAGACCTTGACCATCGACAAAAAGAATGAGGGGACAAGTTGGGGAGCAGTCTATGCTCAGTTTACCCAACCATCTTCCAAGATTGCTTCTGCCGAGTCGGGCATCAAGGTGACTCGCAAGATAGCCGAAGTCAAGGATGAGCAAGAGGCGAAGAATGCCAAGGTCATCGGCAAGAACGCCAAGATAGGCGACAAGGTGAAGGTCATCCTCACCATTACAGCCGACCGTGACTACGACTTTGTGCAAATCGTGGATAAGCGAGCTGCTTGTTTGGAGCCAGTCAATCAGTTGAGTGGCTACCAATGGGGCTTGGGAGGCTATGTATCTCCGAAGGACTATACAACAAATTTCTATTTCGATCGTTTATCTAAAGGTAAGCATCAGGTCGCGATGGAATACTATGTAGATAGAAAGGGCGATTATCTGAGCGGTACTTGCACCGTGCAGTGCGCTTATAGCCCTGAATTTGGTGGTAGAGCTGAGGCTTATCAGATGGAAGTGAAAGAGTAAGTTCCCACTTCCATTGAGAAAAATGAGAGTAAGTTTTCTTCACTCTCCTTGAAAACAGTAACAGAAAAGATTGATAATTAAAAAATAGAATACAATGAAACGAATGAACATATTGATGCTCTCATCGCTGTTGGCGCTGTCGGCATCGGCTCAGAAGATTACCACTCAGCATGAGGTGGTGGACTGCGGACAAGTTATCTTCCGTCATCCTGTGACCGCTGAGTTCCAGATGAAGAACGAGGGCAACAAGCCTTTGGTCATCAAGAACGTCTATAAGAGTTGCGGTTGTACCTCGGTGGAATATCCGAAGAAGAGCATCGCGGCTGGCGAGAGCTTCGTGGTGAAGACGGTGTATGATGCCAAGCAGATGGGTACCTTCCAAAAGCAGGTGTTGCTCTATAGCAATGCCTCCGACGAACCTTTCATGGTGTCGATGCGAGGCAAGGTGGTGAGCAATGTCGAGGAATTCTCTGGCACTTACAATGAGATGTTGGGCGAGTTCAAGGCTGATACACAGGAGGTGGAGTTTGATGATGTCAACAAGGGCGACCGTCCAGTGCAGCGCATTCATATCTTCAATCCTACCGACCAGACGATGGAGCCTGTGGTGATGCACTTGCCAAGTTATCTCCATGCGCAGGTTTCGCCATCCAAGGTGGCTCCTCATCATTCTGCAGAGGTAGCCTTGGTGTTGGATTCCAAGAAGCTGCGCGACTTCGGCTTGAACCAGACTTCTGTCTATCTCGGTGAGCGTCCTGGCGACAAGATTGCGCCGGAGAAGGAAATCGTGGTTTCCGCCGTCCTTCTGCCTGACTTTGACAAGATGACTCCTGCTGATAAGGCGAAGGCTCCAAAGATAGAGATGTCAACCACCCATCTTGACTTGGGTAGTTTCGATGGTAAGAAGAAGTTGAAGGGCGAGATCCTGGTAACCAACAGCGGCAAGTCGGAACTCGATATCCGAAGCATGCAGATGTTTACCGTAGGCTTGCAGGTACAGCTTAAGAAAAGCAAGATTAAGCCGGGTGAGACCGTGAAAATGAAGGTGACGGCTGTAGCTGCCGAATTGAAGAAATCACGTGTCAAGAACCCACGAATCTTGATGATTACAAACGACCCTGACAACGCCAAAGTGGTGGTGAAGATTTCTGTTAAATGAAGAGTGAAGAACGAAGAGTGAAGAATTCAACGACTTTATTCATTATAATTTATCTTTTATAATTTGATTTATCGTGCAGATAGAAATAGATAACGGTAGTGGTTTCTGCTTCGGCGTGACCACTGCCATCAAGAAAGCAGAAGAAGAGTTGGCGAAAGGCGGTAAACTTTACTGTCTCGGCGACATCGTGCATAATGGCATGGAGGTGGAACGCCTGCATGAGGCGGGACTCATCACCATCGACCATGAGGAGATGAAGGAACTCCATGGTGTGAAGGTATTGCTTCGTGCCCATGGAGAGCCACCAGAGACCTACGCCTTGGCGGAGAAGAATAACATCGAGATTATCGATGCCACCTGTCCGGTGGTGCTCCAGTTGCAGAAGCGCATCAAGAAGCAGTATGTGAGCAATCCCGATGCCCAAATTGTCATCTTTGGTAAGAACGGTCATGCCGAGGTGTTGGGCTTGGTGGGACAGACCGAGAGCCATGCCATCGTGGTGGAGAAGTTTGATGATGTCAAGCGATTGAATGAAACGGGCAAGCTGGACTTCACCAAGGACATCTACCTCTACTCCCAGACCACCAAGAGCTTGGACGAGTTCCATCGCATCATCGAGTATTGCCAGGAGCATGTGGTGGATGGTGCCATCTTCAAGAGCTTCGACACCATCTGTCGTCAGGTAGCCAACCGTATGCCGAACATCGCCAACTTTGCCAGCAAGCATGATGTCATCCTCTTTGTGAGCGGACGGAAGAGCAGTAATGGCAAGGTGCTCTTCAAGGAGTGCAAGAGCGTGAATGCGAGAAGCTATCAGATTGAAAGCGCCGAGGAGATAGACATGGCTTGGTTTGAGGGCGTGAATACCGTGGGCATCTGCGGAGCCACCAGTACGCCGAAATGGTTGATGGAGGAGTGCAAGGAGAAAATCATCCACGACAAATTGTAAATACGTAAAAATGCCCAACGAAAGTTGGGCATTTTTTTGTATTTACCGATACAAAGACTTTATGTTCTTGCTAATATAGTAGCTTTATGTTCTTGCTAATATAGTAGCTTTGTGTTCTTGCTAAAACAAAAACAGGTGATAAATCTTCTCACGAAGACCTATCACCTTCAAAAAACAGTAATTAACTCAAAATTTATAATCTATATCATTACTACCTTGTCATTTGTGTGCAATTATATGTTGACAACCACGATGAAAGTTGCGCTTTCAAAGTGCCGCCTACAGTTTACTACCTGCAAAGATAATAAAAACAAGGTGTTTCTCCAAGTGAAAATTCTATGAACAGGCGTTTTTATTACATAAAACTCTGAATTTAATAAAATTTAGCTTTTGTTGTGCGCCCTATTGCTTGCAATTGATAGATTGTTACATTTCTATCGCTTTTTGGTATTGTTCCATAAGCCATTTCTTCTGCTCAGGTATAGTCATATTGCTATTGTCGAGAACAATGGCATCATCAGCTTGTCGTAAAGGAGATGTCTCTCGGTGCGTATCGATATAGTCTCTTTCCTCCACATTCTTCAGGATGTCTTCGAAATTTGCAGGCATCCCCTTTTCCTTGAGCTCATCAAATCTACGCTGTGCTCTTACTTGTGAACTGGCTGTGACGAAAATCTTGAGCTCCGCATTTGGGAATACGGTAGTTCCAATGTCGCGACCATCCATCACGATGCCCTTGTCTTCTCCCATCTTTTGTTGCTGGGCTACCAACGCTTCTCTAACAAACGAGATGGCGGCTACAGGACTGACTCGATTGGATACTTCGAGCGAACGGATTTCTTTCTCTACCAACTCTCCATTGAGGTAACAGTCGGGACGTCCCGTATTGGCATTGAATTTAAACGAGATATGGATGTTTGGCATTTCTGCTTCCAATTCTGCCACCTTTACCTTGCCATCCTTTTCGAAGAGGTTGTGGCGCAAGGCATAGAGAGCCACCGAGCGGTACATCGCTCCAGTATCTACATATACATATCCTATTTCTTTGGCAAGGTCCTTTGCCATTGTACTCTTACCGCAAGAAGAGTAACCGTCGATTGCTATTGTAATCTTTTTCATATAACTTATAAAATATACTATATTATGCTATACTATTTGGGGTCTATCTGTAATTATATCTATTTATTCAGAGCCTGTAATTGATGTTCAGTAACAAACTATTGCTACTCACGTGATATTTACCGTAAGCGATGTTCAGATGAAAACGCTCTAGGTTGATGCCGCCGCCCAGCGACCAGCCGACTCCATGGCTACTTTCTTCGTCTTCTCCACTGACAATTTTCATTTCGTCAGCACGTCGGCTGTTGTAGCCAGCCCCCACCCAGAAGCTTTCGCTGAGCAATAGTTCTGCGCCGATGATAGCGTGGTTCTTCAATCCTTTGTCCCAGTGATTCAAGTTGACTAGCGTCGCTGAGACTCTGAATGGAGTATTGATGAAATGCTTGCTAACACCCAGTTGCAGGTCGAAAGGCATCTTTACGTATTCTTCCTCGTATGCTTTCAATTGTCCTCCCAGGTTTTTTGCCACGGCGGAAATAGACCATTCGTAGTCTGGGTCATAGTAGTTGATACCCAAATCCACTCCCATGGCGATGGAATTGTAATCACCTATGTATGATGTGATGAGTTTCGCAGAGATTCCACCAGCTATTCGTTCGCTAAGCATATAAGAAAAATAGCCTGCCAAACTGATGTCTTTGGCAGAGAACTCTCCCGACTGAATATTGTTTTCGTCGGTTTGTTTCATCTTGCCGTAATCCACGTATTGTGCCGACACTGCCCACGAAGCCTTTTCCCCGACGATGCGGTTGAATGAAGCCGACGCCATGTTTACCCCTTTCATGTAACTCATATAATTGAGGTTGATGGTCTTGTCGCTTACCGATGTCAGCAGTGCTGGATTATGGAAAGCGAGTGCTTCATCATCTTCTATCAAGGTGATGTTGTCTCCTCCCAAAGCTGCGGCATGAGCACTTACTGGCAGTCGGAGGAAGTTATATCCTGTTTGGCTCTCTTGAGCACCCATTTTTGCCGCAAAAAGCGTCAATATAATGGAAAAAACAACTTTTTTCATTTAAAATATCTAATTCTTTGGCAAAGATACTGCTTTTTTGAGAAATATACAGTAAATTTGCAATGTTTTCGTAGAAAATAACGAAATGAAATGTAAAATATTGCAGTTTTGCCCTGAATTTGGGAGGGACGAGACTACGAATGAGGATAAATGAATGTTGGAAATAAAGAAAACAGATAAGGCACAACTGGAGGATAAGCGAGTCACATTTTTCTTGCTTGGCTTGCTCATTGCCTTCTCGCTTCTTTTCGTGGCTCTTCAATACCAACGAGGACCACAGGGCGAAGACGATTTGGCTGATAATTTCGAAGATTTGTCGCAAGACTTGGAAATGAATACACCGCCCGACCAAAAAGATATGGTCAGCGCCGAGGCTATGGCAAAGGCTCCTGCCTCGCAAGCCATCACGCAGGAGGTGAAACCTACCGAGCAGCAACAGCTCCGAAATGCGCCAGAGAAAATCAGTACCACAACCAGTCAGCTCGTTATCGGCGATGGTTCTGGAGTGGTACAAGGGGCTGATGTGAAAGAGGCGGCTCCTGAGACGGCGGTAGATAATTCCGATGCCTTGGCTGAGGCCCCCATCAAGTTTACCGTGGTGCAGAAGATACCAGAGTTTCCTGGTGGATGGTCGGCTTTCATGCAGTGGCTCACTAAAAACCTGAAGTATCCTGCTGCTGCCCAAAGTGGAAAGATAGAAGGTACGGTGGTTGTCACTTTCATCGTCAATAAGGATGGAAGTATCGCCAGTACCAAGGTGAGCACGTCGGTGGATCCTATACTTGACGCTGAGGCATTGCGAGTGATGAAGATGATGCCGAAGTGGAAACCGGGTATGGATCGTAACAAGGTGTGTCGCACGATGATAGCCGTGCCAGTGGTGTTTAAGTTATAAACTATCATTTTAAAAATATAAATAAATTATGAAGACTGCAGATGAAATCTTAAGCATGGTGAATGAGTTCTTGGCCAATTTGCCATACGACCGTAAACCATATTCTCTATATGAACCAGTGAAGTACGTCCTCTCCATGGGAGGCAAGCGCATCCGCCCTACGCTGATGCTCTTGGGCTACAACCTCTTCAAGGAAGACCCTGAGAAGATTCTCATGAATGCCATCGCTTTGGAGACTTATCATAACTATACCCTCTTGCACGATGACTTGATGGACAATGCCGACTTGCGTCGTGGTCATGAGACCGTTCATAAGAAGTGGGATGCCAATACCGCCATCCTCTCAGGCGACAGCATGCTCGTGTTGGCATACGACCGCATGGCTCAATGTGACGACAAGCACTTGCCTAAGGTGCTGAAGCTCTTCACCACGACAGCCTTGGAGATTGGCGAAGGACAGCAGTACGACATGGAGTTTGAGACTCGCAACGATGTAACGGAGGAGGAATACATCGAGATGATTCGCTTGAAAACCAGTGTGCTCTTGGCTTGTGCCTTGAAGATTGGTGCCATCCTCGCCGATGCTTCCGAGGAGGATGCCGACAATCTCTATAAGTTTGGTGAGCAAATCGGTTTGGCGTTCCAGTTGCAGGATGATTACCTGGATGTGTATGGCGACACCAAGGTGTTTGGCAAGGAAATCGGTGGCGATATCACTTCCAACAAGAAAACCTATATGCTCATCAATGCCTTCAATCATGCCAACCCAGCCCAGCGTGCCGAGTTGCAGAAATGGGTTGACGCCAAGGACTTCGACCGCAAGGAAAAGGTAGCTGCCGTGACTCGTCTTTACAATGAGATTGGCATCGACAAGATGGCGCAAGACAAGATAGCTTATTATTTCGAGCAGAGCAAGAAGTACCTCGATGCAGTCAGTGTGAGTGCCGACCGCAAAGAAGAGCTGGCTAAGTATGCTCAGAAAATGATGAAAAGACAATATTAAAGTGAAGAGTGAAGAACGAAGAGCTAAGAATTCTATAGTTTAAAATGATTCATATAATAGATACACATACGCATCTCGATGCCGAGGAGTTTGACGAGGATAGAGCTGAGGCTTTCGCTCGTGCCAAGGAGGCTGGGGTAGGCAAGGTGTTCATGCCTGCCATCGATGTGAAGACCACTTATGCTGTCTTGGAGTTGAGCCGTCAATATCCGGGCTATGCCTATCCGATGATTGGATTGCACCCTGAGGAGGTGAAGGCGGATTGGAAGGAGCAGTTGGCGGAGCTTCGAAAGATTCTCGAATCGCATACAAATCACTTTATTGCCATTGGCGAGGTGGGATTGGATTACTATTGGAGCCGTGAGTTTGAGCACGAGCAGTTGGAGGCTTTCGAGGAACAGGTGAAGTGGTCGGTCGAAACCCAATTGCCGCTGATGATTCATTGTCGTAAGGGACAGAACGAGATGGTGCATCTGTTGCGTTCCTACGAGAAGAATTTGCCTGGCGGTGTGTTCCATTGTTTCACGGGCAACCAAAAGGAAGCCGAGGAATTGCTTACTTTCGATAAGTTCGTGTTGGGCGTAGGTGGTGTATCTACCTTCAAGAGCAGTCATTTGCGAGAAGACCTGCCCGCTGTGGTTCCGATGGATCGCATCGTGTTGGAGACCGATAGCCCCTATATGGCTCCCGTGCCTTATCGTGGCAAGCGCAACGAGAGTGCTTTCGTCGTGGAAGTGCTCAAGACCTT
>DBLF01000107.1:9822-17809 GCA_002297965.1 Candidatus Segatella papionis | reverse complement strand
AAGAAAATATTTAAAGAAATTTAAAAAGCAACGAAAGATTAGGAATTTCGGATAAAAAGTAATACCTTTGCAATCCGAAAACTGGAAAGGTGCTCGAGTGGTTGAAGAGGCACGCCTGGAAAGCGTGTAAACCCCTAAAGGGTTTCGTAGGTTCGAATCCTATCCTTTCCGCTTTCGTATATATATAATAAAAGGTATATATATAATAAGGTGTATATTGTATTGTTATGAAGAAAAATACAGCTATTGCGCGTTTCGCAATATTGGTTTTCACAATGATGTGTTCTCTGCCTATGATGGCGCAAGATGAGAATATGGGATTTCATCAAGCTCTTAAGACCAAATTTATCGAGGGTAATGCGGGATTTATGTCTCTTGTTGCCATCGCCCTTATCGTGGGTCTTGCCTTTTGTATCGAGCGTATCATCTATCTCAGTCTTTCTGAAATCAATGCCAAGCAGTTGATGCAGGACATCGACGAGAAGGTGAAGGCAGGCGATGTGGAAGGTGCCAAGACGCTTTGTCGCAATACCCGCGGACCTGTGGCTTCCATCTGTTATCAGGGACTGATGCACATCGACGAAAAACTCGATGACATCGAACGCTCGGTGGGTGGCTATGGCACCGTGCAGGCTGCCAACTTGGAGAAAGGTTGCTCTTGGATCAAGCTCTTCATCGCCATGGCACCATCTTTGGGATTCCTCGGAACCGTGATAGGTATGGTGATGTCGTTCGACCAGATTCAACAGGCTGGCGACATCAGTCCTACCATCGTCGCATCGGGTATGAAGGTGGCTTTGATTACCACCATCTTTGGTATCATCGTGGCGTTGATTCTTCAGGTGTTCTATAATTACATCATCTCCAAGGTGGAGCATTTGACCAGCCAGATGGAAGAGTCGGCCGTAACATTGATGGATATTATTGCTAAAAGCAAGTAAGCCATGAAGAAGATATTTGAGTTTAGAAACAAAAGCGCCGAGCGCATATCGCAGCAGGTGTTCTATATCATGATAGCCTTGGCAGTGATTGTCTTCGGTTTGTTCTTCTTGGTGGGCTACGATATGCCTTTCGAGGAGAATCCTGATTTCAATGCGCCTCTCTTTACCGATGTGCTCATCTTCTTGATGTGGCTGTTTCTTATCGGTGGAGTGGGTTTGGCACTCTTTTCGATGATTAAGGATTATCGAAGCAGCAAGTCGGAGGCTGTGGTGAATGGGGTGCCCGTACGTCGCATTTTCCGTTTCACTTGGATAGGAACTTTGGCGTTATTGCTGCTCACCTTCCTCTTGGGCGGTTCCGACCCTATGCTCATCAATGGTGAGAACTATGCCGACTGGCTTTGGCTCAAGCTGTCCGATATGTTTGTCGTCACTTCGCTCTTGATGTTGCTGGCAAGTATCGGAGCCGTTTGCTTTGGAGCCACACGCTATATTCGTAAGAAAAAGTAATTCGAGAAGCCTAGAGGATTCTTGAACTTTTAACATATTATTCTTGATTATATCATTATGCTGATTAGAAGGAAGCAACACGAAACCCCGGGATTGAATACCACTTCGACAGCCGATATTTCTTTTATGCTGTTGATATTCTTCCTTGTCACCACATCCATGGATGTGGATAAGGGATTGTTGCGCCAACTCCCTTCTCCTGAGCCTCAGAAGAAGGAGCATCAGGAATCGGTGGTTGATAAAAGTAATTTGATGGCGCTCCATCTTACGGCAGGCGACACATTGCTTGTCAACGACAAGCCGATGAAGATGAGCCAACTGAAAGAGGAGACCATTCGTTTCGTTCATCGCTTGGGAAAGAAACATCTTATCTCCATCGAGAGCGACCGTGACGCTGACTACAACCTCTATTTTCAGATGCAAAACCAGTTGATGGAGGCATACAGTCAACTACGTAACGAGGCGGCCCAGAAAAAATATCACAAGGATTATGCCCTCTTGGGTAATGAACAGAAAGACCAAGTGAGAAAGCTCTGTCCGCAGCGCATCACCGAGTCGTATGCCAATGCCATGACGCAAGCAGATAGAAGCGTCGATGCCAACGCCGAGGAAAAGAAAGGAGGCGACAAATGATGAATTTTCATAAGAAATCGCACGCTGTGCCAGGGTTGAATACCTCATCCCTGCCAGACTTGATATTCTCTGTGCTCTTCTTCTTTATGATAGTTACCCACATGCGTCAGGTCACCTTGAAGGTGGAATGCCGTATGCCACAGGGAAAGCATCTCACCCGACTCACCAAGAAATCGGCTGTGAGCCATATTTATATCGGTAAGCCTACCAAGGATATGCAGGGCAAATATGGTACGAATACCCAGATACAGCTCAACGACAAGTTTGCCACTGCCCCGGAAGTGATGGACTATATCGCCGCTGAGAAGAAACGCATGTCGCCGGAAGATGAAAAGTTGATGACCGTTTCCATCAAGGCAGACAAGGATACGAAGATGGGCATTATCACCGATGTGAAACAAGCGCTGCGACAGGCAAAAGCACTCAAAATAAGCTATTCTGCCACCGAAAAAGCCCAATAATGGGCTAGAAAAGGAAAAATAATATTAATTTATTATCTTTTTCTTACGAAAAATTGCATTTTCTAAAGAATTATGCTACCTTTGCAGGTAAATAATAATAAAATATGGCAAAACAAGTATTAGATTCATTAGACAGGCAGATTCTGAAGCTGATTTCGCAGGATGCCCGTATTCCATTTTTGGAAGTAGCACGTGCTTGCAATGTAAGTGGTGCTGCCATTCATCAGCGTGTAGCAAAGCTCACTAACCTTGGTATTATCAAGGGCTCGCAGTTTGTCATCGACCCAGAAAAAATAGGATACGAGACCTGTGCCTATATGGGTTTGTTCTTGAAGGATCCTGAGAACTTCGACCATGTGGTGGAGGAACTCAAGAAGATTCCTGAGGTTGTGGAGTGTCATTACACCACAGGTGGCTTCGATATGTTCATCAAGATTTATGCCATCAACAACCATCATCTCTTGGAGATTATCCACGACAAGTTGCAGCCACTGGGCTTGTCTCGCAGCGAGACCATCATCTCTTTCAATGCTGCCATCGATCGCCAGCTCTCTTTGAAGGACTTGAAGCGAGTAAGTGGTAATGAGGAGGAAAATGCAGAGGCAGCAGAGTAATTATATCCTTTCTAGAGTGAGGAACGTGAACGACAAGTCGTTTTCGTTCCTCATTTCTTTTTCTGTCTCTTTCCATTCGCTGAGGTCGATGGTTGGGAAGAAGGCATCGCCCGCAGGGCTAGGACCTTCTACCATCGTGAGATAGAGCTTGCTGGCAAGGGGCAATGCCTCCTTGTAAATGCTTTCGCCGCCGATGATGAATATCTCTTGGTTGCTGGCTGCCCAGGAATCTTCCTTGCTCATGTAAAGCACATCGCTGCTTTCTGAATGGATGGCACGCTCAAAGGATGGATAGACTTCGCACCCAGGAAGCTTGTCTAGGGTACTGCTGATGACGATGTTCTTGCGGTTGGGCAAGGCTCCATGGGGGAGCGACTCATAGGTCTTTCTGCCCATGATGATGGTGTGCCCCGTGGTCAGTTCACGGAAGCGAGTCATATCCGATGGGATATGATAGAGCAATCGGTTTTGGTAGCCGATTGCCCTATTCGATTTTGCGATGCATGCGATAATACTGATAATCATTTGATGAGTCTTTGTTCTTCCGGCACGTGCGTGCTCTTGATTTTCCATTCTTGTGGATAGAGGTTGTTGGCACGGTTGCCTATGTTCTTCTCCCATCCCAAAGGTATGTTGTGATAGGTCACGAGTACGTATCCCTTCGGGGTGTCGGCTGGTAAGTTCACAGCCTCTTTGCGCAGGTAGCGGATGGCATCCTCGTAGGAAAGCTCCACTTGCGGGAATGTTTCTGGGTTGAGGGCGATGGAAAGGGCGAGACTTTGGTCGGGTATCCAGTCCTTACCTTTGCTGGTAGCCAATTTGATGCCCGCATGCATCACCTTCAGACTTTGTTTTGCAGTCTCGTAAGTATCTTTCCATGCTGAGGGTATCGCATACAGCGCATTTTCCTTGGCATCCTCCTGTGTTATAGATGTAAAGGAATCTTCTTCCTTCAGCCAACCCTTTGGTATCTCTGGAGCTTTAGCCTTGTTGCCCTTTTTGTCTTTTCTCTTTTTCTCTTTCTTGTTTTCTTTCTTCTTGGTGTCGCTTTCCGCTTCTCCCTTTTTGCGAAGCACGGCGAGGAAGATGCCTTCGCCACGAGTCTTGCCTGGCAGAAAGCGATAGACAGGGATGTCGGAAGCCTTGAGATTGCCTATGGCATCTGATGCTTCGAGATTGCCTGTGTTTTCTTGATTGAGGAGATTGCCCGTGATGTTCCAAGAGTCCTCGATGTCTTGCAATGCGATGGGTTCTGCTCCTAGTTCTTCGCAAATCCAGGCGATGTTCTCCTCGTCCTCATGGGCATTGAAGGTGCAGGTGGAGTAGATGAGGATGCCGCCGGGTTTCAGGCAGTTCCAAATGTCAGCGACGATTTCTCGTTGCAGGTGCCAGCAGTTATCCACATTTTGCAGGCTCCATTCCTCGATGGCACCATCGTCCTTGCGGAACATTCCTTCGCCCGAGCAAGGCACGTCGGTGAGGATGACGTCGAATTGGAGCTTCGACTTCTTGTAGTCACGAGGATAGTTGTTGGTGACAATCATATCGGGATGACCGAACTTCTGGATGTTTTCGGCGAGAATCTGCGAGCGAGTGCGCATAGGCTCGTTGCTAAACAGCAGACTACCTTCTGGCAATGCTGCTCTTACAGCGGTGGATTTTCCGCCTGGGGCGGCACAGAGGTCGAGCATCATCACCGGATGATGAACCAGTTGTCGAATCACTAAATCCACAAACATCGACGATGCTTCCTGCACATAGTACTTGCCTGCATGGAGCAATGGGTCGAACGTAAAGTTGGGACGAGCACTGAGATAGCGTCCTGTGGCAGGGCACCATGGGATAGGTTCTCCCTCAGCATCCTCACCTTCCTTGCACTTGAAGGGGTTGAGACGGATGCTGACAGGAGGTTCTACCTCCAAGATTCCTTGTTCCAGTTGATGATAGAGCTTGTCGCCCATCAACGCCTGTGTATATTTGATGAAGTCTGCTGGTAATGTCTTCATTATTTATAATCGTAAAAAAGTTTGTTTATGTTCTCTATATATAATAAGGTGTAAATATCCTTATGAATCCGATAAAATGCTTATTGAAATGCAATTGTATCGCAATTCGTTTGCAAAAATAAGAATTTTTTTGTTTCTTTGCAACTAAATTGGCAACGGATGCGTCTAAGACATAGAAATTTTAATAAATAACAAGGTAAAACAATAAAAATATTGATAGATATGAAGAAAGCGATATTAACATGGGCGCTCATCTTGAGCCTCGGAGCTACACAAGTGTCTTTGGCTGCATCTGCTCCTAAGCATCGTTACCATCCAACCACCCAACAGGTGGATAAGCAGGAGGCTACTCCCCAGGAGAAGGCCGACAAGAAGGAGGCTGCCGAGCAAAAGCAGTCAGCTGATGACGAGGGAGTCGAGGCTTATTCTGATACGACCGATGTGGATACGACGGCGGCAAATGATTACGATGATGATGGTAACGATAGAAGCTACCACTCTAAGTATAGCCTTGGCAACTACGACGACCCATTCGATTTCTTCGGGTCGGTCTTCGGCAAGGGGGCGCTTGTCTTCTTTATCATCTTGAGCATCGTTTTCGGACTGGCTTTCATCTTTGCTCCGCTTATCATCATCTGGCTCATCATTCGTTATCTGATGCGTCGCCACAACGACCGCATCAAGTTGGCTGAGATGGCGATGGAGAAAGGCATCAATGTTCCTGAGAGCGACCGCCCGATAGACAAGCAGAGCGACGAGTATCTCGTGAAGCGAGGATTACGAAACACCTTCTTAGGCTTGGGCTTGTGTGCTATGTTCGCTTGGTGGGCGTCTGATTTCTTGGCAGGTATCGGTGCCCTGGTTGGTATCTATGGTCTTGGACAGACTGTTATTGGTGCTTTGCCAGCCATCAAGGATTGGTGGAACAACCGTCATGGTAATCAGGGCACTGGTTATAATGGCACTGCCATCTAAGGGTATCAGTAAAAGGATGTCGTTAAATGGATACTATTAATAAAAGACAGTACTTAAAAGATAGATAGAAGTTAGCAGTTTGTAGAATTATTAGTTAATATATATAGTGGAAAAGGTAAACGATCTCTCTCTCGTCACGAAGGTGGTGATGCTTCACGACCGCAAGTCGTTCGACTTGCTGGTCAAGAAGTATCAGTCACCCATTCGTGGCTTCTTTCTTCGCCAGACGATGGGAGATGTGCAGCTGAGTGACGACTTGGCGCAGGATACCTTTGTCAAGGCTTACACCCATTTGGCTAGCTTCAAGGGTGCAGCCAATTTCTCCACTTGGCTCTATCGTATCGCTTACAACGTGTGGTACGACTATACCCGTAGCCACAAGGTGACTCAAGACATGGAGACGCCTGCCGTGGCTCGGAAAAATGCTCAAGGCACCAATTCTGCCTTGAAGATGGACTTGCTCAATGCCCTCAGGATATTGAGTGAGAACGAACGGACCTGCATCACGCTGCAGCTGATGGAGGGTTTGCCGATAGATAAGATAGCGGAGGTGACGGGCATGGCGCAAGGCACCATCAAGTCGCACCTCTCCCGTGGTAAATCAAAACTTGCAAGTTACTTAAAACAAAATGGTTATGACCGATAAGACGATAGATAATACAAAAAACATGAACATCGAACAAGTTTCGATGGATATGGATGCGGAGTTGAGCGCACAAGACGAGCAACTCCTGCAGTCTTTCTTTGCCGATTGTCGGATGGATATTCCCGACGATGGCTTTTCGGATAGGGTGATGCAGGCATTGCCTTCTTCTGAAATGGAGAAGGAGGTGGCTAAGCGCCGCCGACTGGAACATCTATGGACGGCAGCTTGTGTCGCCATAGGTATCGTTGCCGCTGTCGTATGCCAGGGATGGGAACAGATACAGTCATTCCTTTATGGTATGAAGATAGACTTCTTGGTGTCAGGCTCTCGAGCCTTGACTCAATCGCTCAATGTGCTCGGGCAATCACATAATCTATTGTTGATGTTAGCGGGTGCCTTGGTCATCGTGATGGTCTGGGGGTACAACGAAGTTTCTGATGCTCGTTGATTTTTTCGTTTCACGTCGTGAAACGGCCATCTCACGACGTGAAATGCGCATCCCACGTCGTGAAACGGCCATCTCACGTCGTGAAATGCACATCCCACGTCGTGCAACGGAGAATTCTACCCCTTGCAACGAAATTTCTATCCCTTTTCTATAGGAATTATCTAGGCTCCTGATGAAAAACTATTCGAAGTCGAATATATTTTCATCAGGAGTTTCTTCTTTCTGAGGCTTCGGTTTCGGAGGATTCTTCAAGTTGCCCTTCTCGTCAAACATATTGTAGGTGGTGCGAAGGACGATGAACTCGGTGCGGCGGTTCAACTGGTTGCATATCTCCTGGTGCTCCTTGGTCTGCTTCAGGATAAACTCCTCGGTCAGCACATCGCCTTCCTTGAGCCAAGGATACTTCTCGGTTATTTTCTTTCGGATGGTCTTCGGACGCTCCTTGCCATATCCCATAGGGGTAAGGCGTTCCTTCTCGATGCCGTGATGAATGAGATAATCCACCACCGACTGGGCACGGCGTTGCGACAATCGCTTGTTGTACTCGGCGTTGCCCTTGTAGTCGCAGTGGGCGCTCAGCTCGATGGTAACGTTCGGGTTTTCTTTGAGTAATCCCACGAGTTCATCGAGCGCCTTGGTGCTGGCTGGTGTCAATGTCGCCTTGTCGAAATCATAGAAGATGTTGTCGATGAGTACAGGTGCGGTGATAGATGGCAAAGGGAACTGGAGCACATACTCCTTGCTCTCCTTGGC
>DBLF01000107.1:6683-9744 GCA_002297965.1 Candidatus Segatella papionis | reverse complement strand
TAGTCAACCTTCGGATTGATGACCATCGTGAAGGAACCGTCGCCCTTTACGGATAGTTTCTTGTAGGTGCCGTCGTTGCCCACTACCATCACTTGGGCGGCAGGTAATTCGTAGCCACCCATTTCATAGACCCATCCCTTCATGGTAGTGACAATCTCAGGGTTCTCGAACGAGTAGATATGATCGTAGCCTCGTCCGTCTTTGCGGTTGGAGGAGAAGAAACCACGGTTGTGAGGTCCCTCGAAAGTGATGCCGAAGTCGTCCGCCTCGGAGTTGAGGGGATAGCCCGGGTGTTCCACCTTATATTTATGTGTTTTCTTATCCACCTTGGCGATGTAGATGTCGAGACCGCCCATGCCCACATGCCCATTGCTGCTGAAGTAAAGGTCGCCATTGGGACGGAAGGTAGGAAACATCTCATCGCCAGGGGTGTTGATAGGTCCACCTAGGTTTTCCACACCGCCGAGACCTGCCGCCGTGATGCGAACACGCCAGATGTCGAGGCCGCCCATTCCGCCCGGCATATCCGAGACGAAATAGAGCCATTCGCCATCGGGAGAGATGGCAGGGTGGGCGTAGGTGCTCAGCGTATCTTTCGAGATTTCTAGCTTGGTAGTCTTGCCCCAAGCGGCATCCGAACGAGGGGAGGTTACGATTTGGGCATAACGAGGCGAGGAAGGGTCCGTGACGCATTGGGTGAGATACATCGTGCTGCCATCGGGTGTGAAACAGCAAGCACCCTCGTCGTAGTCGGTGTTCAGTCCTGTGCCGATGGCTTCCGGCTTGCTCCATTTTCCCTTGTCATCCTTTTCGGAAAGGAAGATGTCGCCCGACTTGGTACCCGTGATACCGCTCAGTTCGTCGCCTTGCGCCTCGTTTCGGGTGGAGGAGAAATAGAGCTGGTCGTACTCATCGCCGAAGAGCATCGGCGAATAGTCGTCTCGTCGGGAGTTGAAGACATCCATCTTCTTCACCTTGTATCGGCTGCCATCCTTCTTCCATTGGGGGGCGAGCTGGGCAGACTTCAAGCCGTTTAGGGCTAGGGTCTTCATTTGGTCCAAAGACAGTACTTCCTGGTTATTGTCCTGTTTGTTTTCTTTCTTATGGTTCTCTTTATTTGTCAGCTTATTTTTATTATCCTCTTCACTTTTGTTTTCATTCTGAAGAGAGTCGAGAACAGCCTGAAATTCTTTCTCCGCTTGTTTATAATCGCCGTTTTTCAAGAGCATACGAGCATAAGCCAAGCGGTCGCTTACGGATGCTTGGTTATATCGGATGGCGTTGCGATAAGCGGCGATAGCCTTCGGAGTGGCATTGATTTTGTCGTAGCAATGCGCCATTTTGAGGGCAATCTTTCCTCTGTCAGCTCGTTCCTTGGAAGGAGTCTTCGTGTAGGCTTGCTTGAATTGGTCGGCGGCATCGAAGTATTCGCCCAAAGCTAGGAACTTCTCTCCCTTCTTCAGGTTCTTGTCGGCGCCACAGCTTGCGAAGAGTGCGAGGCAACACAGCAATAGTATATGGAATAGTTTGGAGTGAATCATATTTGTTATTATCAATCTTTTTCCTATAATAACGAGAATAAAGGGATTATATTTTATTTTTGCCAGCGCATATCGTATGATTTGTCGTAAATCCGCCGAAACGCCCAACGGGGTGTCGGCATATCCGGCACTATGGAAATGTGGTATATTGATAGATATCCAACGCCACGGATCGGATATTTTTGGAGAATTCCATCTGTAACTTTCATTTTTAAGTTAAAATATTTGGAGATAATATTTTTTTGTATTACATTTGCACATAAAAGATTTAAATTGAGAAAATTATGGCAACATCAATAGCAAGGACCCCAGCATCATTCAGATTTCAGAGCAGTTTGCTTGAAGAACTGAAAGAAAAGGCTAAGGCAAGTAACCGCAGCCTCAACAATTACGTAGAGAGTCTTCTCATTAGCATTCTTCATCCTTCAAATATTGTAGAAGATAACGTCATTACTCCAGAACTTCAAAAGAAAATAGACAAAGCTATGGAGGAATATCGAAATGGTGAGACTCGCCATTTTGAGAATGTAAAGGATATGAACCAATGGCTTGATGCTCTATGACATACAAGATAGATTACTCAAAAGAGGCAGAAAAGGTCATCAAGAAGTGGAAGAAGTCCAACAAGCCCCTTTTCGAGAAACTGAGAAAAGTATTGAATAGTATGGTAGAAACACCTCGTCAAGGCATTGGACACCCAGAAGCAATGAAAGGTGGAAATGACATAACCTATTCTCGACACATTACTGCTCATGACAGAATCATCTACAATGTCTTCGATGATATTATAACCGTGGTGGTTATTGAAGTAGAAGGGCATTATAATGATAAATGAAAACAACTCCGGCTAAGCATTGTTAGTATGTACTTAGCCGGAGTTTCTTGTTTATTGGGGGATTGCAAATCCCCAGAAATAGAGGTTGGACATTGTTTAAACGACGGATTGCAAATCCGCCGAAACGCCTAACGGAACATATCCGGCGCTACGGGGAAATCCTACGTTCAATAAAAAAGTCGAACAAATCTTTGGTGTATTCGAAAATAAAGCGTATCTTTGTCGGCAGATTTAAGAATCTCAAACTGATTGTTATGGGTAGATACATTAACCCTTTCACCGATTGGGGCTTCAAGCGTCTCTTCGGTCAAGAATTCAGCAAGGACTTGCTGATTAATTTTTTGAACGACCTTTTTGAAGGAGAATTCCGGATAAAGGACGTTACATTCAAAGATAAGGAGCTGCTTGGCGAGTCGAACGACTTGCGTGGTTGCATCTTCGATATCTATTGTGAGACCGACGATGGAAAGTATTTCATCGTCGAGATGCAGAACAGATGGGTTCCTTTCTTCGTGAATCGCTCCATCTACTATGCTAGCAAAGCTTTCGTTGCCCAGCGCAAGAAACTGGATGAGAAGGGAGAACGTACTCCTACTCTGTATCAGTTTGTTCCTGTCTATGTGGTTTGCATCATGAACTACATCCCAAGGGACAATGAGGTGACGAAGTTTAAGACGGACGTGGC
>DBLF01000107.1:5542-6649 GCA_002297965.1 Candidatus Segatella papionis | reverse complement strand
TTTTTCTCCGACAAGTTCCGTTTCATCTATTTGTCTCTTCCATTCTTCGATAAAGAGGAGGAAGAGTGTGAGACTGGTTTTGAAAAGTGGATTTATGTTTTGAAGCATATGGAAGTATTGGAAAGATTGCCGTTTACGGCGCAAAAGAAGATATTCAACCATCTGGCTAAGTTGGCTGACATTCGCTGCTTGAGCAGTGAAGAGCAGGAAAAGTACGACGAGAGCGTAAAGGCTGTCGATGATTACTACTCTGGGCTTTATGGTTCGTATATGGAAGGTGAAGAGAAAGGTTTGCAGAAAGGTCGTGCGGAAGGCTTGATAAAAGGTAAGCTCGAAACTGCCCGCAACCTATTGGCTATGGGAATGACTTTGCCTCAGATTATGAAGGCTACAGGATTAAGTGATGAACAATTAAAGCAACTTCTGTCATAAAAGTACCACTTATGGCAAGCAAGAATACAACAACAAAGAATCTATATTTTGTGACAACAACCGTTGTTGATTGGGTGGATGTATTTTCTCGTCCAAAGTACAAGCATATAGTTTTGGAGTCCTTGCAATACTGCCAAAAGAATAAAGGGCTTGAAATTTATGCATGGGTGATAATGACCAACCACCTGCATTTTATCATCGGAGCAAACGATATAGACCAGCTCCATTCTATATTAAGAGACTTCAAGAAGTTTACAAGTAAGAAAATCATCGAAGAACTGAAAGAAGACATCCAAGAAAGTAGAAGAGAATGGATGCTGAAGTTGTTTGAGCAAGCTGGTTCCGACGATAAGAAGATAGCCCAGTATCGTTTTTGGCAAGAGGGATGCTATACGGAAGTTATTTCATCGCTAGCCTTCTATAAACAGAAACTCAATTACATTCATCAGAATCCAGTCAGGGCGGAATTTGTAAAAGCTCCACAGGACTATCTTTATAGCTCGGCTACAGATTATGCAGGAGGCAAGGGGTTGCTGGATGTGATTGTGGCGAGGGGGGATTGACATACCAAATGGATTTACCGCTAGGCGTTTCCAACCATATTCCGCTAGGCATTTCCCATTATGTTCCGCTAGGCGTTCCGACGGATTTGTAATCCGTCGTTAAAAAAGGTTC
>DBLF01000107.1:643-5403 GCA_002297965.1 Candidatus Segatella papionis | reverse complement strand
GTAGGGGGATTACAAATCCCCCGGAATAGAGGTTGGGACATCTTTTGACGTCGGATTACAAATCCGCCGAAACGCCTAACGGAGTGTCTGCATATCCGGTGCTACTGAAAGCCTAGCGGGAGTTTATATTTTTGGGGGATTGCAAATCCCCAGGAATAGAGGTTGGGACGTTTTTTAACGACGGATTACAAATCCGTCGAAACGCCTAACGGAACATATCCGGCGCTACAGAATTATGTGTCTAGCGGGAGTTAATATTTCGTAGGGGGATTACAAATCCCCCTTTTACCTTTGCACCCAGAATCGGAATTGTGGTTCGGTCATTGCTTAACGACGGATTGCAAATCCGTCGAAACGCCTAACGGAACATCCGACAGGGACAAATTCTTCCTACTTTATCAAATTCCAGTTTTCTGTAGGTTTAATACTCTTATACCAACACTCAGGAATGTATGAGTTTGTCCATGACATAACGTACTTACTCGTAATTGGGGTTCTATAACCGTTACTATATGTCCAACCATATCCTTTAGTTCCATAAGTATAATTCCAAAGTGCAGGTACCTCACCATAGTCACTCGTTCGTTTTCTACCTGTCTCCCAGAACAAATTGCTGAAATTCACAGTTGTCGTCTTGGTAATCTCAGCAAAGCGAGTCTTTTCGTCATATTTATCGTTGATGAACATCTTTGGATTCATCTTGAGCATATAGCAATAATCAAAAGCTCTTGCGAAATCTGTCACGTTGATATTGTTGGCAAGCAATCCATCAGGTACTTCTTCCAAATAATAACATTCATCGAACAAATTTCGCATAGAGGTAACATTGGTACATTCGTCGAACAAACCTGCAGGAACAGTCTTGAATCCAGCTCCATAGAATAACCCCATCATACTAGTTGCATCAGTATAGTTTGCCAACAGATTAGCTGGAACACTATTTAATCCTGTAGTACCGTAGAACATGCCTTTCAAATCTTTCTCCCCAGAACGCAATACTGGACTGTCGAAACTATGGTACATCGCACTATTCGTTGATGAATTCACTTTGGCTGTACTCCAAATACTGGTTGGGTACTTGCTGATATTGAACTCAGGAATCTGCTGCTTAGTTGCATCTGTCTCAGTAGAGAGAATGCGAATCTGATATGAATTGGCTGCACTATAAGTATGCTTGCTATTATCCAAAGTAATATTTGTCAAGTCATTGGAACTTGTAGTATTGTCTCCCCATACGATAGCCATGGCTGCTGGAGTGTCACCAGTCTTCAAAGGCACGGCAAAAGTCTTGCTAGACGAAGTGGTCTTGATGGTAAACTTCATCTCGGCGAAGCTGAAGGTCACGTTCTGAGACTGAGACTCGCTGAAGTTGTTCACCAACTTCAAGGTATAGTTGCCACCACTCTTGGTGAAGTTGCTGGCATCAGGAGTTACAGTAAAGTGAGCATAGCGGTTGGTCTGGCTCCATGCAGTGGTAGAGGTACCATTGCCCTCGGCATTGTCATACCACTTGATGGCTGAAACTTCAGCCACCTTGCCAGCAGTTGCACCCACCAAACCGAAGCGGGCGTTAGCAGCTGCGAAGCTCTGTGCCTCGTTGCCACCACATTTTGCCACTACCTTGACATGGAACTGCTCTGGGGTAGCGGTCATGGTGAACCAATGCTGCTTCACGGTAGGGATATTGATCTTTGCCGTGTTCACATCGTTCATGTTGTTCTTGATGGAAACCACGTAGTCGCCTGTACCAGCTGTTCCGAGAAAGTCGTAGTCTGGCTCGATGGTGAAATGGGCATAAGCGTGGCTTACGCTAGCCTTGTCTTCCTTGTCGGCTGCATACTGATTCTTGGCAGCAGCCTCGCTGCTGTACCATCCGTCGATGGTCATGGTGTTGCCAGAGGTGCTAACCTTTGAGGCGTCACCATCCTTGGCGATGCTAGCCACGCTGTACTGCAAGTACTTATCGTTGCCATTGGTAAGATAGTTAGCCTTGGCATGCAAGATACCTGTGATGGCGGCATTGATCTGGTCGTATGTCAAATCGAAGCCGAAAGACTTACCCTTCTCGTTGATGAAGTCATTGGAGAAGTTGTCCAACTGCCATCCCTCCACAGCATATACATGGAATGCGATAGCCTTAGGGTTGATGTCGATGAAGAGATTGTGCTGATAGCCCTGTACCAAACCATCCTTCAAGGCATCCACCTTTACGAACTTGGTGTATTGCTTGCTGTCACTGCCATTGGCAAAAGCCACGGTGTAGGTAGCCTTCACATAGAAGGTTACAGTCTGACCCTTGGTAGGAGCCACAAAGAACTCCTTGCTGAGCTGCTTGGCAGCAGACTCACCCTTGTCAAGTTCGATGCCAGTAGAGGCAGATGCATCAGCTGTAGTAATGGCTGCATTTACCATCTCCTGCTCGGTGTATGAATTACTAGAAGTCAATGCCTCGGCAGATGTCGCATTGTCGATATTGGTGAAACCTGTCCATGTCCAAGTGTCCTGGTCCTTGTCTGGTCCCTCATGCGCTGCCTCTTTGTAGGTAGCAGAACCTGTCGCCGACATGGTTGGGGTATAGAGTTGGAGGCTGTTGAGCGTCACCTTATACTGCTCGCTTAGGCTGGTGTAAGCCTTCAAGGTAAGGCGAGAGAGGATATGGTCGAAGGTGAGGCTCACGGCTTCACGCTTGCTACCATTCTTAGAGGTGGTCACCTTGGAGAGGAGGTAGTCCTCGCCGCTCAGCGCACCGCTCTCGTTCTTGATTTCCTGTACCAATGGCACGCCACTAACGGTTGCCTTACCATCGGTGTAAGTAGCCGTGGCAGTGCTCTCGAATGGAGCGAAGCCCACGAAGTCGTAGTTGAAGTCTTCCCACTTCTTGTCGTCGCCCTCGTATGCCCATACGTCGCCGTCGGCACTGTAGGTCAACTTGGTGCCATCAAACACGGTGGTAGCATTGTTTTTATTATAGGCAGTGCCACTATACTTCTCTCCCCATACCTTGACAGGGAAGTTCTTCAATGTCTTGGAGCTGAGGTCGCCCGTAGCCGCACGAGTATGAGCCTTGCCAACGAAAGAATCGCCGAAGGTAATCTCGTTCTGGCTGCCAGAGCCGCCTACGAACTCCTCGATGTCGGAGCAAGAGCCAAGAAGCAAGGCTGATGCTGCAAGGAATATATATTTTGCTTTCATTGTTGTTCTTTTTTAGAATGTTACTGAATCACGGTTGTGTTACTGTTGCTGTCAATCCAGCCGTTTACGCTGAAGTTGGTGAATCTGACAGGCTGCTGTGGCTTGTTCTCGATGCTGATGAAGAGGTTGGTCTGGTAGCCCTGCTTGAAGGCATGGAGATCCTGCACAGGCACGAACTTCTCCTCCTGCAAGCCGTCCATCTCGTAGGTAATGTCCATGTAGAGCTGGAGGTTCACGGTGGTTGGAGTTGTCTCAGTCAATGCTGTAGGAGCCACGAAAAACTCCATTGGGCAGAGATAGGAAGCCTTCTTGTCGTTCTGCTTGATTTCGTTGAGCACGTTAGCGGCACTGGTGTTGTAAGCTACACTCATCTTGTTAGCATCGGTGATTACCTCGTAAGCATCGTAAGTGTCCTTTACATCTTCAGCCGAGGAAGCGGTAGTACTATTGGTGAAACCATTCCAAGTCCAAGTGTCGCTGCCTGATACCGCACCATCGTTGTGACTGTTCTGCTTATAGTTGGCAGTCGCCTTTGGCATGTAGAGCGTGAGCTTGGTGATGGTGACAGGCTTGGTGGTCGTTGTCGTAGTACTTCCTTCGGCATCGCTAGATTCAGCAGGTTTAGCCTCGGTCATGCTGGTATAGGCATAGATACTGAATCGAGAGAGGATGTGGCGGAAGCTGAGCTGCACGGCACCATTGTCGGAAGTTGCTGTCTGTCCGGTCTTCATCGCTACGAGGATGTCGTCGCCGCTCTTGGTGGCTGCGCTGGCATCTGCATCAGAGCTTGAGGAACCATTGCCGATGGTCTGCACCACTGGGATGTCGCTGATGGTGACCAAGCCATTGGTGTACTCTGCCTTGAAACCAGTCTCGGCAGGAGCTGGAGCCACAGCTGCAAAGTCGTACTTGTAGCCATCTTCCCAGAAGGCAATCTTGTTGAGATTCCATTGGTTGAAGGTGGCATCGTAGCTCAATGTGGCTACATGGTCGTTGAACACATCCTTCTTGTCTGTTTCTTCCCATGAGTTAACATACTGGTCGCCCCATACAGAAATCTTAGCGTTCTGAATGGAGTTGACATCGAGGTCGCCTGTGGCACGAGTCTTGCCCACAAACGGCGCGGCGAACTTGATCGCCTTCTTGCTAGAGGAGGTTGTGCCTCCCAACTCGTCGGAGCTGCTGCAACTAGCCAAAACCAAGGCAGTCGCTGCAAAGAGATAGAATTTTCTCATCTTCATTTTTGCTTCGAATTTATAGTTACTATTTAATTTGTTGATATTTTGTTTTAAAATGCTTTCTTGATGATAGCTTGCTTGCCGTCGGATTGCAAATCCGCCGGAACGCCTAGCGGGTTGCTTGCTAGCGGATTATAGCGGTTGATGATGGTTCTCTTCGTTCCAACCATCTACGCCGATGCCCCATCCTCCGCTTCCGCCACCGCCTGGCGACGGGGTGAAGTTCTTCAGGTCGAGGGTGATGTTGATGACACCACCCTTGGGCAGGGCTTTCATCTGCTCGGTAATATCCACTGGGATACAAGCGGCACCGCCTTTCGAGAGGCGGAG
>DBLF01000107.1:0-571 GCA_002297965.1 Candidatus Segatella papionis | reverse complement strand
CTGACGGAAGATAAGGGAGACGACCGAAGGTCATGAGTCTGCCTCCTAGGAGCGTTCTTTCTGTTTGCTCTTCATTGTTTTCGGAGTCATCGCTTCGTGTCTGCTTGTCGGTTGAGTTCTTTTTCTCCTCGAATACCGTGGGGAACTGGTGGGCTATCGGACCGCCTTTTGTTTTTGTGGTCTTCAAGTCCACTTGTTCTGCGAGTCCCGAAACGGTGGTGCTTCCGCAACCATTCACCTTGCCGTCGTTATTCAGTATCTCGGTTTGGATAAGATAGATAAACGTGCGAGGTTCCAATTCGGCATTGAGCTTGAGCAGATAGATGTTCTCCTCGGGGATGTACTCATAGTCTTCAAGGCGGTCGCTCACTACTACGTTGGTAGCATACATCGAGAAGAGCTGGTCGGGCATCTGCTTTACCTTTAACTTCTGCTTCAAGGAGTCTGGCAGGGCTACGCTGGTAGCATCCTCGGTATAGGCATATACCTCGCTGCGGTCGGCAGTCTGGGAGATATGCACGGCGGAGAGGTCGTTGTTGTAGAGCAGGAGGTCGTAGGTGCCATGTCCTAA
>DBLF01000121.1:4743-5087 GCA_002297965.1 Candidatus Segatella papionis | reverse complement strand
AAGGTATTCATGAGTTTCGCACTCGCCACAGGTACCCGATTCCTCCTGATGGACGAGCCAACCAATGGTCTCGACATCCCATCGAAGAGCCAGTTCCGAAAGGTGATAGCCAATAATATGACTAACGAGCGCACCCTCATCATCTCCACCCACCAAGTACATGATATTGAGTCGCTGCTCGACCACATCGTCATCATGAACCAGAGCCAACTCTTGCTCAATGCTTCTGTCTCAGACATCTGCGAGAAATACAGCTTCGAGTATCGCAACCCACAGGAAATGGACGACACCATGCTCTACGCTGAACCTACCCTGCAAGGCAACGCTGCCATCACCAAGCGACA
>DBLF01000121.1:258-4686 GCA_002297965.1 Candidatus Segatella papionis | reverse complement strand
ATCAACGGAAAGTTAAACGATTAAAACTAGAAGATTATGAATAAGACATTTGATTTACATAGATTAGGCATGGTTATCCGTTGGGATATACTTACCAATTGGAAGCGTCACCTAGGAGCACTCGCCGGACTTACCATCGGTATTTCCATCTATTGCGTATTAAAACTTTTCAGTATGCGATTTTGGCTTACATCTACCGATGTAGAGCAGGCTACTGATCAATATCAGGTAAGCATTTGTATGTTTTATACAGTCATCACATTCATCGCATTCTACGTCTTGGCAAGTTGCATATTCAATAACATGAAGACCAAGTTGCAAAGAGAAAGTTTCTTGATGCTTCCAGCTTATAATCTAGAGAAGTTTATGGCACGATTCCTCGTCATGAGCATTGGTGGTTTACTTCAACTTTTAGTAGCATTAATCTTGGCAGATGTCATACAGTTCATCTTTAGCTTCATTATCACCCCAGGTTTCCATACCAGTATCACCTGGCCTGTAGCAAGTCATATCATTTCGGTTATTCAACCATTTCAAAGCGACTGGTTGAAATGTATTGCCATTTATGCATTCTTGACATTCGCCCACTCCTTCGCTACACTCGGCGGAACATTCTATCGCAAGTTGCCAGTGTTATTGACAGCTTGCACAGGCATTCTCCTTAGCATAATTTTAGGATACATCATCAATTATCTAGGAGAAGCTGGAGTTTTTGATTTCGTTGCAAATATAGACTTCAGCAATGGTTCAATAGGAGATTATTGTACAACAATTACTGCTATTGTTGTTTTCTTGGCAGTGGCAGCCTTCAACTATTGGGCTTCCTATAAAATTTTCACTCGTATGCAGGTAATCTGTAATAAGTGGATTAATATATAGGAATAGAGAGAAGTAGAATAGAAGAAAATGATTCATCTTTCAAATAAGACGATAGATTATGAATTTCAGTAACGATAAAGCCATATACGTTCAGATAGCCGAGCGTCTCTGCGACGAGATTCTGGCTGGCAAATACAAGGAGGACGAGCGAATACCGAGTGTTCGCGAATACGCCGTGCTGCTGGAGGTAAACGCCAACACAGCTGTGAAGGCATACGACCTGCTGGCTAGTGATGAGGTTATCTACAACAAGCGAGGACTAGGCTACTTCGTTTCGGCAGGAGCCAAGAAGCAAATCAAGAAGACTCGCAAGAAAGAGTTTATGAAAGAACGCCTCCCGGAACTCGCCCGACAGATGTCGCTCCTCGACATCTCCATCGACGAGGTGAAGGAGGAATTGGAGAAAAACCTCAAGAAAATCAAGGTTTAACCAAGCCATTGGATGCCTTGGTACGCATCCAATGGATCAAAACATAACCGATATGATAGTCCCCATTTTGCTCAAAAGTATCTTTTTCGCCTCATTTTTAGCTTTCTATATAATAAGGTGTATATGATAACGTTTTACATAAAACATCAGTTCGCTTGCAACTTTCCAAGAGTTGCAAGCGTCTAAGGTTTATAGTTCTAATCAATAATAACCGTTGGGAGTTTCTCCCGACACTAAATACAACATCATGTCATTGATTCATCTAAAAGACGTCAACAAGACCTACCAAGGCGCCCAGCCTCTGCACGTGTTGAAGGGCATCGACCTCGACATCGAGCGAGGCGAGTTCGTCAGCATCATGGGCGCATCCGGCTCGGGCAAATCCACCTTATTAAATATATTGGGTATTCTCGACAACTACGACACGGGCGAATACCGACTCAACGATGTCTTGATAAAAGACCTCTCGGAGACTCGTGCCGCTGAATATCGCAACAAGATGATTGGATTTATCTTCCAGTCGTTCAACCTCATCTCCTTCAAGACTGCCGTGGAGAACGTAGAGTTGCCACTATTCTACCAGGGTGTAAGCCGCAAGAAGCGACACGAGATGGCGATGGAATATCTCGACAAACTAGGCTTGAAACAATGGGCTAACCACTACCCCAACGAGATGTCGGGCGGACAGAAGCAGCGCGTAGCCATCGCCCGAGCCCTCATCACCAAGCCCGAAATCATCCTTGCCGATGAACCTACCGGCGCCCTCGACTCCAAGACGAGCGTGGAAGTGATGGACCTCCTGAAGGAACTCCACAAAAAGGAGGGAATGACCATCGTGGTGGTGACCCACGAGAGCGGCGTAGCCAACGAGACCGATAAAGTTATCCACATCAAGGATGGCCTCATCGGAAGCATCGAGGAAAACTACGACCACCATCTCGTATCGAAAGACTACGTCAAGTAATTTTTTATCTCAAGAATTTGAGAATTAGAGAATTTTTGAAAAAACTCGAATATAATGAGAGAATTAATCAAAGAAATATGGAGCACTTCGAAGCGCAATAAGTTGCGAACTTCGTTGACAGGCTTTGCCGTTGCCTGGGGTATCTTCATGCTGATATTCCTCCTGGGTGCTGGCAATGGTCTGATTAACGCACAGTTGCAACAGAGCGACCGCTTCCTTGCCAACTCGATGTTGGTCTTCGGCGGACAAACCTCCAAAGCTTACAATGGTCTAAAGGAAGGTCGCCCCATCATCCTCAACGACAAGGACTTGATGATTACCGACAAGACATACGGCCATGTGGTGGGCGACGTGGGAGGACAATTACAACAAGCCAACGTCAACATCGCCTATGGCGACAACTATGTGGCAGCACAGACCTTGACGGGCGTCGGGCCATCACACGTGAAAATCGACAAGACTGAAATCTTGGTGGGACGCTTCATCAACGACATCGACCAAAAAGAACGCCGCAAAGTGGTGGTGTTGAGCCGTGGACAAGCCAAGGAACTCGTCAAGGACTACCGAGCCTTGGTGGGCAAGAACGTCAAGGTGGATAATCTCTCGTTCAAAGTGGTGGGCATCTACAAGGATGATGAATCCCGACAGAACACCGAGGCTTTCTCCGCCTTCTCCACCGTGAAGACCATCTATGCCAAGGGCGACGAAGCGGGAACCATCGAGTTTACCCTCAAGAACCTGAAGACGGAAGAACAAAACAATGCCTTCGAGAAGAATTATCGCGCCAGCGTGAACACTAACCACCAAGCAGCTCCCGACGACGACCGAAGCATCTGGCTATGGAACCGATACATGGACAACATCCAGATGAACAAGGGTATCGCCATCATCCAGACCGCCCTCTGGATAGTAGGTCTCTTCACCCTGCTGAGCGGCATCGTGGGCGTGAGCAACATCATGCTCATCACCGTGAAGGAACGCACCCGAGAGTTTGGCGTTCGCAAAGCCATCGGAGCCAAACCTTGGTCGATATTGAAGCTCATCATCACCGAGAGCATCATCATCACTTCCTTCTTCGGATATATAGGTATGGTATGCGGCGTGGCAGCCAACGAAATCATGGATGCCACCATCGGTCATACCACCGTGGATACAGGCTTGTTTAAGGCAGCCATGTTCGTGAACCCAACGGTGGGCATCGGCACTTGCATCGGAGCCACCATCACCATCGTCATCGCAGGCACCATCGCCGGACTCATCCCTGCCATCAAGGCAGCGAGAATCCGACCGATAGAGGCGCTGAGAGCGGAATAAAAATAAAGAGATATGAGATTCGACTTAGATACATATAAAGAGATACTCGACACCATCACGAGGAACAAGAGCCGCAGCCTCCTGACGGGGTTCGGCGTGTTCTGGGGCGTGTTCATGCTCATCGCCCTGATGGGTGGCGGACAAGGACTGAAGGAGTTGCTGCAAAGCAACTTTACAGGATTTGCCACCAACACCGCCGTGATTTGGGCGCAAAACACCACCAAGCCATACAAGGGTTTCAACAAAGGACGCTCCTGGGAAATGGAAGAGAAAGATATGGAGCGATTGCGCCAACAGATGCCCGAACTTGACGTTATCACTCCCCTGCTTTTTGGAGGCAGAAAATCGGTGGTGTTTGGTGACAAGAAATTCAGCGGCTCCACCCAAGGTGTAAACGCCGACTATGCCAAGGTCTCAGCCCCTAAGATGTTCTACGGCAGATACATCAACGAGATGGATGTGCGCCAGCAACGCAAGGTTTGCGTCATCGGAAAACAGATATACAAGAATCTCTTTCCTGGCGGTGGAGACCCCTGCGGCAAAAGCCTAAGGGTGGATTCCACCTACTATACTGTGGTGGGAGTAGATTACCGTTCGGGCAACGGCGTGAACTTCGGCGGTCGTGCCGATGAGACCATCACCCTCCCTCAGTCTGTATTGCGAACAGCCTACAACCGAGGCAACGCCGTTGACATCATCGCCGTTACCGGAAAGCCGGGAGTAGTGATGAGCACTCTGAGCAAGCGAATGAGAGAGACCGTGGCAAGGGCGCACAGCATCGACCCTACCGACGAGAAAGGCATCATGATATTCAATACCGAGGTACTCTTCCAGATGCTCG
>DBLF01000121.1:0-178 GCA_002297965.1 Candidatus Segatella papionis | reverse complement strand
GGAGCCATCGGTGTGAGCAACATCATGATGGTGACGGTGAAGGAGCGAACCACCGAGATAGGCATTCGCCGAGCCATCGGAGCCACCCCAAAGATGATACTCTCGCAAATCATCTCCGAGAGCATTATCCTGACGCTGGTGGCAGGAATGAGCGGTATCATCTTCGGTGTTGCCATCC
>DBLF01000115.1:27788-28018 GCA_002297965.1 Candidatus Segatella papionis | reverse complement strand
AATGTGAGCGAGGATCACCCAGTGGTGGTAAGTAAGTTTATCGAGCACGCCAAGGAAATCGAGATGGATGCTGTGGCTAAGAACGGTGAGGTTATCGCTTACGCTATTTCCGAGCATATCGAGTTTGCCGGTGTTCACTCAGGTGATGCTACCATCCAGTTCCCTCCACAGAAGTTGTACGTGGAGACCGTACGTCGTGTGAAGCGAGTAGGTCGTCAGATTGCCAAGGA
>DBLF01000115.1:23048-27689 GCA_002297965.1 Candidatus Segatella papionis | reverse complement strand
AGCAAGGTATTGAAGATCAACCTCATCGAACTTGCCACACGAGTGATGCTCGGTTTGCCAGTGGAGAAGCCATCGAAGAACCTCTTCGACCTCGACTACGTGGGAATCAAGGCCAGCCAGTTCAGCTTCAACCGTTTGCAGAAGGCCGACCCAGTGCTCGGTGTAGATATGAGTTCTACCGGTGAGGTAGGTTGCTTGGGCGACGATACCTCTACAGCCCTCTTGAAGAGTATGCTCTCAGTAGGTCAGCGCATCCCTGCCAAGAACATTCTCCTTTCTACTGGTTCAGCCAAGCAGAAGGTGGATATGCTCGATGCTGCCCACATGCTCGTACAGCATGGTTACAAGCTCTACGCTACAGGTGGTACCAGCAAGTTCTTGACTGAGAACGGCATCGAGAACACCCGTGTGCTCTGGCCTTCAGAGGAAGCAGAGGGTGGTGCGCCTAAGGCATTGGAGATGCTCCACAACCATGAGATTGACATGGTAGTGAACATCCCTAAGAACTTGACTAGCTCTGAGTTGAGCAATGGTTACAAGATTCGTCGTGCAGCCATCGACCTCAACGTGCCATTGATTACCAACAGCCGTTTGGCAAGTGCGTTCATCTACGCATTCTGCACCACCAAGTTGGAGGATATTGACATCAAGGCTTGGGGCGAGTACTAATATGGAGTAATGTTAAGAGTGTGTAGTGTCTGCTGAGGACTTTTTCGTTAGGCACTATACCTTTTATATCTAATATAACAAATCCCCTGTTGTAGGAATACATTCTTATGGCAGGGGATTTCTTAATCATAGAAAGAAATGAAAAAGGTAAAGGTTCCTTTGCTGGCGAGGATAGTCATCGCCATCATTTTGGGTGTCTTGCTGGGCAATGTGTTCAACGAGCCTTTGGTGAGATGCTTCCTTACGTTCAATGGCATCTTCAGCCAGTTTCTCGGTTTCATGATACCACTCATCATTGTGGGCTTGGTGACGCCGGCCATTGCCGACATCGGACATGGGGCAGGAAAGTTGTTGCTCGCCACCGTGGGCTTGGCTTTTGCCGATACCATCCTTGCGGGCTTGCTAGGTTATGGCACGGGCGTTGCACTCTTTCCTTCGATGGTCGCCAAGACGGGGCAGGTGAGTGTTGACAAGGTGGAAGAGTTGAAGCCTTTTTTCGAACTCAAGATACCAGCCATGCTCGATGTGATGAGTGCGCTCGTATTTTCGTTTATCGCCGGATTGGGTATTGCCTATAAGGGGGCTCGCACGATGAAGAATGTCTTTGCTGAGTTCAAGGACATCATATCGGGCATCATCAGTAGGGCGATTATTCCGCTTTTGCCTCTCTACATCTTCGGCATCTTCCTCAATATGACCTATTCTGGCGAGGCTTATCGCATCTTGCTGGTTTTCGCCCAGATCATCGTTGTCATCTTTGTGCTTCATGTGTGCATCTTGTTGTATGAGTTCTTGATAGCTGGCGGATTGTCTCGTAAGAATCCTTTTCGGTTGCTCATCAATATGTTGCCAGCCTATTTCACGGCGTTGGGTACTTCCTCTTCGGCAGCTACCATACCTGTGACGATGAAGCAGACGCTGAAGAACGGTGTGACCGACGGCATTGCAGGATTCACGGTGCCTTTGTGCGCTACCATCCACTTGTCGGGTTCGATGATGAAAATCACCTGTTGTGCGCTTACCATTTGCTTGATCAATGGGATGCCTCACGACCTCATGCTCTTCATGAACTTCATCTTTGTGTTGGCTATCTGTATGGTGGCAGCGCCGGGTGTGCCAGGTGGAGCAGTGATGGCAGCCTTGGGTCCGTTGGCATCTGTATTGGGCTTCACCTCCGACATGCAAGCTTTGATGATAGCTCTTTATATTGCCATGGATAGTTTCGGAACAGCCTGCAATGTGACGGGCGATGGTGCCATCGCCATCGTTGTGGATCGTATATTCAAGGGTAAAGACTAGAGAATTGGCGTTTATGTCTTGGCTAGTTCTAATTTTCAAGCAAATAAATTTCCGTTGCACGACGTGAAATGTCCGTTTCGCGTCGTGGGATGTCCATTTCGCGTCGTGAGATGGCGGTTTCACGTCGTGAAATGGACATCTCACGTCGTGCAACGGAAATTTCTACTAGGTAGTCATAAAAATAGTGTGGTTTAACGATTTTAGTTGGCCACTTCTAGCTTAATTGTTAATTTCGATTGCAAAAGTAACACATTCCTTCGAGAAAACTGCATCATCTTGGAAATTGGTTGTAATCTCAGAGTTTTATTTACACGAATTATGGATAAACCGCCGTAATTTTGCACCGTGAATAAAAAAACGATTGACGATTATGAAAATATTACCTATTCTGATGATGGCGATGTGCATGATGCTTCCGCTTTCAGCTTGCGAATCCAGCGACAACCCAGACGAGGTTGACGTTCCCAAAACAACTACTCAGATGAATATAACAGTAAATGGTCATACGCTGACCGCAAAGCTCGACAACAATGTGACGGCACAGGCTTTTGCCGCCAAACTTCCCATCAATTACAACTGCACCTTCCAGCCTGCTGGAGGCGTGGAGTTTGGCGATGACATCTTTGTGGGCTCCTATGTTCGCTTCATGCTTGAATCATAATTTCTCTTTCCCTATAAATACCGACATTTGAGTATTGCGCCCATCGTTTTTTCTTTGTACTTTTGCACCGTGAAAGTGGACATACTGAGTGCTTGCACAGAATAATAAAAAAATGCGTACGCAAAGAATAAAACGCAATATATACATCAAAAAGAAAATGAAGAAAAAGGTAAGGAGAAGTAACGTAATGAAGATGACGGCGATGGCTGTCTTGTTGCTGGTTCAGAGCCAGATGGCTTGGGCTGGCGATTTTCTGAAAGAGCTGAAGGGAACTTATGTCGAACTATTTACCCAGGAGACTTGCCTCAACCCCGAGTATGACGGCTTGTGGAAGAGCGAGGCGACGAAATATGTGGGTGAGGAAAAGGCGGGTGCCTCCATCCAAAAGCTGGTGGGCGGATGCCAAGGCACGAGGATAGGCGAGGATGCCGTGGCTTACTTCAAGCAGCACGAGGGGATGCAGTTCTGTTGCGCCTTCCAGCAAGGCGTTAAGAAGTTCAGCATGAAGGGCAATCGCATATCGGGATATGACGAGCTGGGCAAGAAAGTCTTTTCCCATAAGTATCATTTCGTGGAGAAGGATGCCAATGGCAGTTACATCTACGAGAGCGATGACAGGCAAGCCGATGAGTTCCGATACTTCTGGTTTCGCCCCGACTCACCAGCAGAGACCTATCACATCGAGTTCAGATATGGCAGCGACAAGCTCCAGCTCCAGCAATTGATGGAAGGCAAGTATGCCTACTGGATGGCATCGGGCGTAAGGCAAGGCCATGAGGAGGAATGGAAACAGAGCATCGTCCTCTTTGTGGGAGAAAACCTCGGGGAGAAATAGCCGATATTCCGTTGTCTAGCCCTCCTTGATGCTCTCTTGGCTTGCAGGCTTGCCTTTTGGAAAGTAGCAAGAAAAGCGATAAATTCAAAATCCTAACTCGAAGGGAGATATCTCTTAAGAGATTAAGCAATTAAGCGATGTTTCCTTCAAGTTAGGATTACTTTCATACAGATATTTTTTATAGCAACAAACTAATTTGCTTTATCCGGCAACTGTGAAGATGCGAATCTCTGGGTCTGCCTGGAAGTAAGGAGAGAGGCCCTTGGCTACATCGTCCTTAAACATGTCTGACTCCAAGTAAGCAGCTGCATGCTCCTTGCTGTCGAAACCGTGGAGTACCTGTACGTCCTCGTCACGTACCAACAAAGCCTTGCTCAAAGCACCCTCGATGGTGTTCAAGAATGGCTCGCGATAGTCGAAATACACCTTAGCTGCACTTGGACGATCGCTCTCTTTGATCTTCATTGTAATCTGAAGATAAGCATTAATTTTCTTTTCCATTTTCTTTCTTCTTTTTAAATTGTTATTACTTTTGTTATTACTTTATATATCTTGATACTGTTTTTTCTGATAATATATCTTGATACTGTTTTTTCTTATTCCAGAAATATTTCAGAAAACTTCTTTCTTCTTTCTCGATTGCAAAATTAAGAATACAATCCGAAACAATCGTTGTATATTCAAGCTAAAGAATGGTAAATATCGGACTTTTGTTTTGAGGGATGAAAAAGTTTGTGTAATTTTACCATCCGAAAATCATTATTTACCATTTTGTAGGAGATAAAACAAGAATATAAGGAGATTAGAATATGAAACCAAACATTACATTTACAACGGAGAGAAAATTTACACAGGCACAGGTAGAGGAACTTTTCTGTTCCATCCACTGGGTATCGGGCAACTATCCACAACAGCTCTATCAAGCTTTGCTTCATTCTTCCTTCGTGCTTACGGCATGGGATGGGGAGAGATTGGTAGGATTGGTGAGAGGATTGGATGATGGTGGGATGACCGCCTTCCTGCATTACCTACTCGTTTCGCCCGATTATCAGCACCAAGGCATCGCTTCCCAACTTGTGGAGCAAGCCAAGGAGCATTATCGTTCTTATTTTTATATTAATGTGATGCCAGAGGAGAGCTGCAATGCTACTTTCTATCAGCGACATGGATTCGAACT
>DBLF01000115.1:20623-22963 GCA_002297965.1 Candidatus Segatella papionis | reverse complement strand
TTTCAGCTATAAATAGTTTGGAAGTTTCGAGATAAAGAATGGTAAATTCGTGTACTTGATTTGTCGGTGTCGATAAGATTATGTACTTTTGCATCCGAGAAATCAAGATTTATCTCGCTAAGGGATGAATTTGAAAGTTGTAAAAACAAGCATCGAGCGATGCCGAATCTTGTAGGGATAAAATAGAAGCATTGACCGATGTAGAATGCCTCGTATATAATTAAAAAGAATGAAGCAATGAAGAAGGAAGATGTTAGAACATATACGATTGCGGAAAATACGCACTCAGGACTTGAGCAGGAACTCCAGTTCATGCCACGGTTCTTTGCCAACAATCGTCCGGGACCGATGATGCCCCATGCGCATGAGTTTTACCAAATCATTTGGTTTCGCCGAGGTCACGGGGTGCATCACGTCGATTTCAGAGACTATCCTGTTACGGACAATACCATCTTCTTCATCGCTCCAGGTCAGGTGCATGCCTTCGATGGTCCCAACGACTATGAGGGTGTCATCATCCATTTCAATGCCAGTTTTATGGCAGATGAGGAATCGAGCGAGAGTGTCTTCTTGAAGTATGATGTCTTCAATGCCTACGACTCCCTGCCATATTGCAAGATTACGAACGAGGAGGCTGACCGCCTGATGCTCTTGGTGAACGAGATGAATCGCGAGTATTCCCTCTCGGGAGCCTTCGCCCACAAGGACTACATGCAGTACCTTGTGCGCCTCTTCCTGATAAGGGTACAGCGCAGTGGTGAGCGAAGGGAAGTGCCGAAGCTCTATGTGTCGAGCATCGCCAACCGTACCTTCGTGCGATTCCGCCAACTCTTGGAGCAGAACTTCCATAGCGTACATACCGTGCAGGAATATGCCGAAATGCTCAACATCTCGGCTCGCACGCTGACCAAGTATGTGAGCCAGAGTGCCCATCGTTCGCCCCTGCAAATCATCAACGAACGCATCGTCTTGGAGGCAAAGCGACAGATACAGCACTCCACGCTCAGCATCAAGGAGGTGGCTTACCAACTGGGCTTCGAGGACCCATCCTACTTCGTGAAGTTCTTCAAACGCCTCACAGGAAAGATGCCGAAGGACTTCCGGACGGAGAAGAATGCCTCAATCATCATCCACAGAAATAGATTGATAAATAATAAAAATATGAACATGAAACAGAAAATTGCGATTCCTACCGCCGAGGGCAAGCTTTTCCCACATTTCGGCAAGGCTCCACAGGTAACGGTATTCGAAGTAGAGGACAAGAAAATCATCAATAAGGAGGTACTCCAGGCTCCTGAGCATGCACATGGTGCGATGCCAAACTTCCTGAACGGATTGGGTGTAACCGACGTAGTTTGTGGTGGATTGGGCGCTGGTGCCGTGAATCTGCTCAACCAGATGAACATCGCCATCCATGGTGGTGCTCCAGCCGAGGATGTCGACGCTGTGATGAATGCTTTCTTGGGCGATACCTTGCAGTATGGCGATGCCACCTGCCATCACGATGCTTGCGATGGTCATCACCATCAAGGATTATGACCTCCTGTCACCAAGGTAGGCATCAACTTCGACTCCACTACAGGTAATATCGAGGATTGGAAGATAGAGGAATAATGTACTCTCTTAATTTAGAGCAAAAACAATAGGCACGGCACGCTTCTTCCGAGGAAGAAAGCTTGTGCCATGCCTATTGTTTTTGTTATCCATATATCAAAAAAATAACCTTAAACCGTACTAATTAGAGAGTATGAAGTCTTTTTTACCGTATCATAATCGTTATCTTGTTTTTTATCGAATTTAATCATCCATCTTCCAGTTGAGCATAAATTGCTAAGCCTGTTTGTAGTCCATATTGAAGAAGCGCTTCTCCTTGTTGAGCGCACGCATCTTCGCCATCTCTTCTTTTCCAAATATACTCTGGCTTCATATAGTGGTACATTGTTGAGTCTGTCTTGCTCCCTGTAGTATATGAAAAAGTGCTGAAAAACAATGGAATACGCAAAAATATAACAGAAAAATGAGGGAGTTTTTATTATGTTAACACATTTTTATGAGCGACTTTTGTGACTATCTATACATTTTTATGAGGGACTTTTTGGCGTGGCTAAGCATTTTTATGAACGAGTTTTTGTATTGAAACAGCTAAAAGTCATATTATTTATACAGCATTACGATGCTCCCTGCCGTAATCAGTGCGGCACCGATGAACGTCTTCAAGTTGACGGGTTCTTTCAGGAAGAGGAAGGCGAGGCAGATGGTGATGACCACGCTCAGCTTGTCGATAGGGGCTACACGGCTCACGTCGCCAAGTTGTATCGCCTTGAAATAGAAGAGCCACGA
>DBLF01000115.1:20012-20560 GCA_002297965.1 Candidatus Segatella papionis | reverse complement strand
ATGCTCTTCACCTCGGCTTGGTGATTGCCCACGAACACGATGCCCCAGGTAATCAAGAGGATAATCGTAGTGCGGATGGCAGTAGCCAAGTCCGAGTTGATGTCTTTCACTCCCACTTTGGCGAAGATTGCCGTCAATGCGGCAAAGAAGGCTGATAACAAAGCATAATATTTCCACATAGTCTTATATATTATATTTTTCCGATGGGAGAATGTAAAAACTCTAAAGTTCCTTTAAAAGTTCTCTTATAAGTTTACCCCGAAGGATGTTCCCACGGCGAGCGTGTTCATCCATTCTCCGCTCTGTTTGCTGTGAGATGGCAGCAAGTTGTAGTCGAGGAAGAAGCGGATGCCGTATCGCTCTTTTGCCTTGTAAGCAAAAGATATGCCACTTCCGAAGCATACGCCACTATTCTTCTCCACCACATTGCCGTCCGAAAGTTCCAACTTCGGATATGCCACATAACCAGCGAGCAACTTGCTCCCGATATTCCAGCGAGAGGTGATGGGGTAGGAGAAGTAAGGACCAGCCATGATGCTCACGGCATC
>DBLF01000115.1:16792-19923 GCA_002297965.1 Candidatus Segatella papionis | reverse complement strand
TTTCCCTTTTCCGTCGTGATGATATGCGTGTTAGAGACAGTGAATCGTCCGCCCACTCCCAAATAAGGATTCCAGAAGTAGGCACCTTCCAGTCCTGCCGAACTACCCGACGAGGTGCGAAACTCTTGGTGCTCGGAGATGTCGTAATGGCTCAGTGGGATGTTCACACCGAGGTAGAGACCTACGAATGAAGGTTTGTCGTATCTCGAAAAACGCTCGTCTTGGTAATAATGGTGGATGCCTTTCTCCTTGAAGACGAGGTCGGCGAGATAATAGCCCAGTTCGGTGGAGAGGATTCCGATGCCTGCACCTGTGAGCACATCGCTGAGCCAATGCTTGTTGTTGGCGATGCGCATCAGCCCTGTACCAGTGGCGAAAGTGTATGCACCGATGCCTATCCATGGGCTGATATGCCCATACTCCTTGGTGAGCATGGTGGCTGTCATGAAGGCGGTGGCGGTGTGTCCGGATGGGAATGAGTGGTTGTCGCTTCCGTCTGGTCGCATCACTTGGGTGGAGTGTTTCATCGTATAGACCACCGAAGTCATGATGGCGGCGGAGAAGACATCCGACGTGAGCATCCTGCCCCAAGAGCTTCGGCTATCCACGCCCGCCATCTTCATGCCGAGCATCACAGCTCCAGGAATATACTGGGTGTAGTTGTCGAAGGGTCGATGGAACTGTTGCATATAGTCGTTGCGGAGGGCACGGAAATGTGTGTCCTCGCCCTTGGTGATGAGACCCGCCACCACTAAGGGAATGCCCACGAATGTCTTCTGGTAGAGTGGGGAATCGGTAAAGTTTCGCTTCTCTTGTTTCGTGGAGTCTTTCTGGTTCATCTTCGCAGTGTCTTCGCTTGTGGCTTTGTTGTCGGATACGGTAAAGCTTTCGCTTGCTGAGGCGTTTAGCACTCCCCAGCCTAAAGCAATCAGTGTGATTCCTGACGATAACAATCCTTTGTTTAATAATCTTTTATTCATAGATGTTGATGATGTACTTTCTTCGAGCGTGGTATGCGATAGGTTAAGCCTGCATCCTTATAATCGTTCGTTTCATGTTTGTGTCTCTTGAATAGTGATTCAAAATGCTTTAAATGTTTGTATATCAGATGACTTTCTTGCATTCTGAAATACAATCTGTGTGCAAAGATACACTTTTCTCAACGAACTTCCAAATAAATATCACACTTTTTTACACGAACTTTTAGTCAAGAGATACATTTTTCTACACGAACTTTTCGCTTCTACCCACACTTTTTTACACGAACTTTGAATCATCTTGTCATCATTTGTAGATTGTCTTTTCCACAACATCTGTAATAAGGTGACAATAATCAGAGATTTATCTCAATGCTTGCACGGCTCAGCATATCTCTTGGATTGCGGTGGGTGAGAACCGTATCGACCTTGCCAAGGCTGTGGATATGCTCTACACTGAGTTTGGCGTGAACCGTATGGCGGTAGTAGGAGGTGGACATATCAATGGTGCCTTCTTGGAGGTAGGATTGCTCGACGAGGCAAGCGTAAGGTTGGTTGAAAATAGGTAAATCCCCTTGTCCACGATTATGGTTGGGCAAGGGGATTTTTGCGCTTCTTCCACGGTTTGATAACTGATAGGACGATGATATAAATAAAGGCGATCAATTTTTTCGATATAATCTGAGTCTATACACCTCTATATATGATAAGAGATTGCAATTCTTTTATTCATTCGCCATGGCTCCGATATTCTCTTGGAGACATTCCTAACTCTCTTTTTACATATTTCCCGAAGAAGGAGAGATTGTCGAAGCCTGTATCAGAGGCGATTTCCTTGACGCTCTTGTCGGAGTTTCGAAGCATCTGACTGATGTACTTGACCGTCATCTTATTGATGATTTCCGAAGCCGTCTTGCCCGTTTGCTTCTTACAGATGGCTGAGAGATATTTGGGGGTGATGCAGAGCTTGTCGGCATAAAAGGCGACATCCCTGCGACGAGGAGCTTCTGCGGAGGCGATGCTCATGAAATGCTTGAAGATGACATCGCCTGATGAATAGCTGCGTTCTACCAACTGATGGTTGAGCATAGGGCTGATAAAATCGTAAAACTCATAAATCATCGACTGGAGCAGGAACTTCACAATCTCTTTATGGTGAGGCAAGTCAACGGTTTCCAACTTGTTCTTCAGAATCTTATAGTCAAACATAAACATATCCTCCAGTTTTTCGTCCAGATGAAACAAAGGTTGGTTACGAAGGAGAAAGCTTGCTTCCCATATATTCCCTCCAAGCAAAAAGATGCTTTCAAAATAAGTTGGCGACATTAAGATTCCTCGGCACTTGAAGTCGCAGCTCACCATGGCATTCTGTATAAGCTGATTGGGATGCGAGAACACCATGTCACCTTTCTCTATATGATATTCCTTGTCTTCTATCACCGCTGTAGCCTTGCCTTCCAAGCAAAGCACACTGATAAAGGCATTGGAATGAACATTCTCGATAGGTACAGAACCTAACTCCTCGAATACTGCTACATCTTTCTCGGTCAGTTGTTCGAGACGTAACTTGTACTCTTCTTCGGATATTCCTATTTTTTGTATTTCCATTTGTCGCTACCTTTTTTGTATTACTAATATTTTTTGCTTTCTCACGGCTGCAAAAGTACGACTTTTTATCGAATTATTGAGTATTCTTTATTTCCTTTTTGTGTCCTATCGTTCGTAATTTGAAATCGAAGAGGTGATTTCGGACACTTTTGCGGAAAGAGAGTGTTCGTTTGTTCCATAAAAAAGCAGTTATTTTGCAGTCGAAAAGGACAAATCGTAAACAATAATATAAAAGATAAATTTTGTGAGTACAATGAGAAAGATGGAAAAGACAAGATTTGGGTCTTATGGTATGGTTGCCTCTTATGGTATGGCGATGATGCTGTTAGCCTCTTCGCTCTTAGTGAGCTGTGGCAAGAAAGACGAAGCTTCCAATACGGTGGAAGCGGTCAAAGTGAAAGAAATGATAATTGGAGAAGATGGTTTCTCTGCCACCAATAGTTCTAACACTGTGATTTCACAGGCATCGACCGATTTCGACTATTCGGGTACGGTGCAGGAGGAGAACGGTGCCGTGTTGAGTTTCTCGCAAGTGGGAACCATCAA
>DBLF01000115.1:7458-16764 GCA_002297965.1 Candidatus Segatella papionis | reverse complement strand
TCGTGTTCGCCGAGGTCAGCTCATTGCTTCCATCGACCCGACCACGGTAAGAAGTGCCTACGAAATGGCTCGCTCTACACGTCATCAAGCCGAGGATTCCTTCAAGCGTATGAAGCAACTGCACGACAAGGGTAGTCTGGCGGAAATCAAATGGGTGGAGGCGCAAAGCCAACTCCAACAGGCTGTGTCGGCGGAGAACATCGCCCGAAAGAATCTGAGCGATTGCAATCTCTATGCTCCGTTCGATGGCATCATCTCTGAGAAAAATGCCGAGGTAGGACAGAACGCCGCTCCTGGAGTACCGGTAGTCAAGCTGGTTACCACCCATGTGTTGAATGTGATGATTTCTGTGCCAGAGAGTGAAATGGCAGGTATCCATGTTCGCCAACAGGCAAGAATACAAGTTCAAGCATTGGACAATCGCCAATTCAGTGGTTATGTGATAGAAAAAGGAGTGATAGCCGACCCTATCTCTCGATCCTATAGCGTGAAGATCAGAGTGGAAGGAGCAAAGGACGGTTTGCTGCCAGGTATGGTCTCACAAGTAAGTCTCGGAAGAATTTCAACTTCAAATGCTGACATCTCTTCCAATACCATCGCCTCTCCAAATACCCACATTGTGATTCCATCCCGGTTGGTACAGTTGGGTGATGATAACAGCAACTTCGTCTGGGTGGATGAAGGCGGCAAGGCCGTGCGCCGTACCATCGTGACAGGTGCTTACCGAAGCAATGGCGTGAGCATCGTGAGGGGTCTGAAATATGGCGACAAGCTGATTGTGGAAGGTCAACAGAAGGTTTCAGCGGGCACTAAGGTTGTTAAACTTAACATTTAACATTGAAAAGAGCAATGGAAAAGAAAAAACGAAATATTGTGGAATGGGCGATGCACTACCGCCAAATCATCATCATGGTGGTGTGCTGTCTCATAGCCTTCGGCATTTATAGCTTGCCCAACATGCGTAAGAATGAGTTCCCAGACTTCACCATCCGACAGGGCACCGTAGTGGCTGTGGCTCCTGGCAACACCGCCGAGGAAATGGAAGAGCAGGTGGCAAAACCGCTCGAGAACTACCTCTTCACTTATAAAGAGGTAAAGAAAGAGAAGACTTATTCGATGAGCCGGGATGGAATCGTATATATCCAGGTGCAGCTCAACGATGACTTGAACAACAAGGATGAGTTCTGGTCGAAGTTCAAGCACGGCGTGCAGAACTTCAAGGCTCAACTGCCTTCCAATGTACTGGCGTTGCAAGTGAACGACGATTTCGGCGATACTTCCTCGCTCCTCATCACCATGGAGAGCGAGGACAAGACTTATCGTGAACTGAGCGATATGATGGATGATCTGCAAGACCGTTTGCGCACCATCAACAGTGTGGGACGTCTCACCGTGCAAGGCATGCAACAGGAGCAAATCTCCGTGTATCTTGACAACGACCGTCTCGCTAAATACGGCTTGAGTGACCAAGTAGTGGCTGCGACACTCTTCCAAAAAGGTTTCACGACCACAGGCGGAAGGGTGAAAGATGCCGCTTACACAAAACCTATCCATGTGGAGAAGTCGCTCAACTCGGTATATGATATCGAGCAGCAAATCGTCTATTCCGCTCCCGATGGCACGAACGTCCGCCTCAAGGACATCGCCACCGTGAAGCGTGAATATCCCGACGTGGAGAGTCGCATCACCAACAATGGCAAGAAGTGTCTCCTGCTGAGTGTGGAGATGAAGAAAGGTCAGAACATCGTGAAGATGGGCGAGGCCATCAACAAGGAAATGGCTGAGTTCCAAAAGACTTTGCCGAAAGACGTGAGCATCTATCGCATCACCGACCAGAGCAAGGTGGTAGATGACAGTGTTGCCAACTTCCTGCACGAGTTGGTCATCGCCATCGTGGCTGTGGTCATCGTCGTGATGTTGCTCCTGCCTATCAAAGTGGCTTTGGTTGCAGCCTCCACCATTCCTATCAGCATCTTCATCTCCTTGGGACTTTTCAATGCCTTCGGAATTGAACTGAACACCGCGACCTTGGCTGCGCTCATCGTTACCCTGGGTATGATTGTGGATAACAGCATCGTCATCATCGACAATTACCTGGAGCAGATAGGCGAGGGAAAGAGCCGATGGCACGCATCCATCGATGCCACCACTCACTTCTTCAAGAGTATTTTCTCTGCCACTTGCGCCATCAGTATCACGTTCTTTCCGTTCCTCATCGTATGTGTGGGACAGACGCACGACTTTCTCCTCTCCTTCCCATGGGCAATCAGCATCGTGCTGGGCATCTCGCTCGCCGTCGCTTCGCTCTTGGTACCATTCATGCAGTTCTTCTTTATCCGGAAACCGCTGAAGGAGAAAGTGAATCCTGAGACGGGCAAGAAGGCTTTCTCCTTCCTTGACGTATTGCAGAAATACTACGACAAACTGCTCAATCTCTGCTTTGCATGGCCTAAGACCACCTTGGGCATCGGCTTGGCTTCTATCTTTGTCGGTGCCCTGTTGATGAAACAGATACCACAGCAGACCATGCCTACCGCCGAGCGCAACCAGTTTGCCGTGGAGATTTACATGCCTACGGGTACTTCGTTCGAGAAAACTTCGGAAGTAGCAGATAGCTTGGAGCACATTCTGAGACGCGACAAGCGAATCGTATCCGTGACTTCCTTCAAGGGATGCGCTTCTCCAAGATTCCACACTGCCTATGCACCGCAATTGCCCGGTACAAACTATGCCCAGTTTGTAGTCAACACGACTGATGACAAGGCGACCGAGGCAATCCTTGACGATGACGCCGACAAATACTCGGTATATTTCCCTGAGGCAGTCATCAAATTTAAGCAGTTGAGCTACAACGAGGCTTCGAGTCCTATAGAGGTTCGACTGAGCAACACCAACGAGAAAGTGTTGACGGGCGATGCCGAGAAGGTGATGGAAATCATGAAGGCGATGCCAGAACTTACCTTGGTGCGCACCAACTTCAACGAGCCTCAGGCCACCACGATGATTCGACTCAAAGAAGACGAGGCGGCAAGATTGGGCATCACCAATGCCACCATAGAGACCACCCTTGCCATGAGATATGGTAGTGGTATGTCGATAGCCAATGTATGGGAAGGCGACCATCAAGTGCCTATCGTCTTGAAGAGCAATCGTTCCGACCATTCCAACACTGACGATTTGCTCAACGAGCAGATTCCTGTGGCAGGTGGATTGAAGACAGTACCACTCAGACAAGTGGCAGACCTCGTGCCTTCCACTCAATATGGACAGATTGTGAGAAGAAACGGCGTGCCTACCATCACCGTAATGGCTGAGACGAAGCGAGGCTGCAATGCGATGCAAGCCACGGCTAAGTTGCAGGAAAAGGTAAAGTGTATGGAATATGATTCAGAGGCTGACTCGGAGAATGTTTCCGATAAAAACATTTCTGTGAAGAAGCTTTCCCCTGGAACAAATGTTGTCTTCGGAGGAGATTTTGAAAACAGCGAGGAGACGATGAGCCCTGTCATGATGGCATTGATAATCGCAGCCATCATCATCTTCTTTATATTGGTAGCTCATTTCCGAAAAATCAATTTGGCAGCTATCATCTTCTGCAGTATGCTGTTGAGCCTCTTCGGAACGGCGGTGGGCTTGGAGATTCAAGGTTGTCCATTCAGTGTGACCTGTACCTTAGGCATAGTGTCGCTGATGGGTATCATCGTAAGAAACGGTATTATCATGTACGATTATGCCGAGGAACTTCGAGAGACGGAACACATGGATGTTCGTTCTGCCATCTGGCATTCGGCAAGCCGACGCATGCGACCTATCTTCCTGACCTCTGCAGCCGCCTCCATGGGTGTCATCCCGATGATTCTCGGTGGCAGTGGCTTGTGGATGCCGATGGGCACGGTCATCTGTTATGGCACGCTCATCTCTATGGTGTTTATACTCACCGTAGTGCCTATCGCCTACTTCCTCGTGTTCGAGGGTACGGAGAAGGAAAGACAGCGAGTGCTGGATATGGAGAAGGAATGATGGACGTAAGCCATGCTGAATGTAATAAATGTTGAATTTTGAATGTTAGATAAAAACATGAAAATGAAAAAGTATCTATATATAATCTTGGCTGGGGCGGTTAGTGCACCGTCCCTTGCCCAAAATGTTTCGACGGCAAACGCAAATGCTTCGACTGAAGTAGTAATAAAGAATGAAAATAAGATTTATACCTTGGACGAGTGCATCAATGAGGCTGTAAAGAATAATCTTACGCTTCGCAATGCCGATAACCAAATTGAGATGTCGGGGGAACAGCGCAAGGAGGCTTTCACCAAATATTTCCCTACAGTCTCGGCAACGGGAGGCGGCTTTATCTCCAACAGAGGTTTGCTCCAGATGGATATGGGAGGCCAGAGCATGTCGCTTGCCAAAAATGGAATCGGTGCAGGAGTGACGGCGATGCAGCCCATATTTGCGGGAGGACAAATCATCAATGGAAACAAGATGGCTAAAGTGGGCGAGGACGTGTCTCGACTTCAGCGCAATTTGTCAGAGAATGAAATTCGACTGAATACAGAGAATTACTATTGGCAAGCTGTAATGCTCAAGGAGAAGTTGAAGACGCTCGACCAAGTGGACAAACAGCTGGTGAGTGTGGAGAAGGATGCGCAAGCCGCTGTAGATGCGGGCATTCGTAATCGCAACGACCTCCTGCAAGTGCGACTTCGCAAGAACGAGACTCGAACTTCAAGAATACAAGTAGAGAACTCCCTCCACACCATCTGCGATATGTTGGCACAAGTGATGGGACACGCCGGGGAAGCTATAGATGTCCAGTCATCCCTGTCTGCCCCAGAAAATACCCAACAGTATTACCTGTCGCCGGAGTCAGCCCTCACTCAAACCAACGAGTACCAGCTACTCGACAAAAAGATTGAGGCAGACAAACTACAGTACAAACTCAGTGTGGGCAAGAACATGCCGTCGGTAGCCGTGGGTGCAGGATACCTTTATAATAATGTGATGGATAAATCGCAAAACAATCTCATCGGTATGCTCACCATCTCCGTGCCTATCAGCAGTTGGTGGGGTGGCTCGCACGACATGAAGCGCCAAAAGATTCAGATAGCCAGCTCCCTCAACGACAAGCAAGACAAGAGTGAACTTTTGATGGTGAAAATGCGCAAGGCTTGGAATGATATGAATGATGCCTTCAAGCAGGTGGATATAGCCAAAGAGAGTATTGCGCAGAGTGAGGAGAACCTTCGTCTCAACACTGATTACTACCAGGCTGGCACTTCTACTATCAGCGACCTGCTTGATGCCCAGACACTCTATCAGCAGAGCCGAGACAAGTACGTGGAGTCCATTACGAATTATGAAGTGAAGAAACGTGAGTATTTGCAGGCTACGGGTAGATAGATTCAAGTGAGCCCCCGTAGCATACAGCAATGTTACTAATAATCTTCAAAGATTTGGTTACATATTTTCCCTTTATTTTTCATTTTTTCGCCTTGAATACAATAAAAACGGAAAATCGTGAAAGCCAAAAGGGAACTTATGTAAAGTGTGGAAGCGAGAATAGTCGTAATTTTGCAGCACCAAAGAATGAGTTGCGATGATGAGCGGAATGCTTGGCATTGAAGGACTTGGTGGATACCTTTTCCAGCCTTGCCGATACCAAGGAGATAGACCGGCAAGTGCAGCTCTTCACGGAGGATGCCGAGGTGACATCTTATCAAGGCAAGATGCCGAGAATGACTGGAAAGTTATCGCAACAATGAGAAACATCGCCAAGGGCGAGGCTTTGGCTCAGCTCCCTAACGTGGAGGTGGTGAAGCTCGATGTGAGCAACCATGCTGAAATCAAGCAGGTGGTGGCTGATGTGCTCTCTAAGTATGATGTCGATGTGGTGTTCAACAATGTAGGTTATGGCCTGATGGCTCCATTGGAAGTGCCTACCGAGGAACGTCACCTTGTTTCTTGATGCTCTCGATGTGGATTTCCGTGTCCTAAACAGCTTAATATGCGATTGCCTTTCGCACTTCTGCAAATAGGTTCATTTCTTCTGTAACATTTGATAATGCCAAAGAAAAGCTCTTTTAATTCTATTGAAATTTAAGGGAAAGTCTCAATTGCTTTCACTTCTCTAACAATATATCAAAAAATAGTACGAAAAGTTGGTAATCTCAGATTTTCTTTGTAATTTAGCGGCGCAAAACGTAAAATCGGTAAGATGAATGATAAGTACTTCTTGTAATATCATTAATTCACGACACAGGCATCGTTAATTCTTTAAAATAGAAAAATGTGTATAGTAATACTCTTTATATTCCTGGGCATTCTCTCGGGCTATCTGCTTCGCAAGAAAGCTCTAGCGGGCGATGAGGCTAAGATGGGGGGAGTGGCGAGATGGCAAGGACGCTTCGTCACTTGGCTCATTTGGCTCTTGCTCTTCCTGCTCGGCATCGAGGTGGGAAGCAACGACCGCATCATCTCGGCGTTGCCTACGCTTGGGGTGGAGGCTCTGGGGCTTTCGGTGGCGGCTACGTTGGGTAGTTGCTTGCTGGCTTGGGGACTTTGGAAAATAGTGAAGGGAGGTGCTGAACGATGAAGGGAAGTTTGATAGTAGTGGGATTCTTTGTGCTCGGCTTGATGGCAGGCAGGATGGAGATGGTGCCAGCTTGGCTCTTGGATAGCAGGGTGAGTTTCGTGGCACTCTGTGGACTCTTGCTTTTCGTGGGACTGGGCATCGGATTGAATCCCGATATGAAGAGGGAGGTTCGCTCGCTCAATCCTCGCTTGGCTTTGCTCCCGATAGTCACGATTCTTGGGTCTTGGATGGGAGCCTTGGCTGCTTGGCTCTTGATGCATCGCTCGCTTGCGGATTGCTTGGCGGTGGATAGTGGTTTTGCCTATTATTCCCTCTCCAGCATCTTTATCACGGAATATCGGGGAGCGGAACTGGGAACCATCGCCCTCTTGGCAAACATCATCCGAGAGATGCTCACGCTCTTGGGCGCACCCTTGATGGCGAAACTCTTCGGACCCTTGGCACCGATTTCTGCAGGAGGAGCCACGACGATGGACACCACCTTACCGATCATCTCGCAGACCGTGGGACAGCGGTATGTGGCGCTTACCATCTACCATGGCTTCGTGGTGGATTTCTCCGTGCCCTTCCTCGTTACATGGTGGTGCATGATGGGGTAAGAGATAAATAATTAATGATAAATAATAAATGATAAAAATATGAATAAAAGATAAAGGATTATGGCTGATAAAGATATGAAATGGAAGACGCTTTCGCAGAAGTACCTGATGAAGCGTCCTTGGATGACGGCTCGTGTGGATAAGGTGCAGTTGCCTACGGGGGCCATCATCGACGAGTATTATGTGCTGGAGTATCCCGACTGGGTGAACACCATCGCCATCACGAAGGAAGGCAAGTTTGTCTTCGTTCGTCAGTATCGCTATGCGTTGGGCAAGACGGTAAACGAGCTTTGCGCCGGAGTGATAGAGAAGGGCGAGAACCCTATGGATGCCGCCAAGCGAGAACTGATGGAAGAGACTGGCTTTGGTGGTGGACACTGGGAAAAGTGGATGGAGATTTCCGCCAACCCAAGCACCCACACCAACATCACCCATTGCTTCTTGGCAACAGATGTGGAGCTGAAGAGCGAACAGCATCTAGACAAGGGAGAGGATGTGGAGGTGAGGATCTTCACTCGTCAGGAAGTTTTCGACATGCTCCAGAAAGGGGAAGTGTGGCAAAGTCTCATGGCAGCTCCGCTCTGGAAGTTTTTCGCCCTAGAGAAGTAATGAGGGCTTTCTAGCTCCTTTAGTTTTTAATAAGTAGAAAGTAAACACTAAACATTATACATTAAACATTAAGTAAATAATTATGGTAATAGATTTTGAAAAAATTGCTGAGGCTCACTTGGAGGGCTTCAAGGGTGGACAGGGTAAGCTCGATACTCGCAACTATGTGGATGACAAGGTGAAGATTATGTACTCTACACTTCGTCCAGGTGCATCAACAGGCCTTCATACCCACGAGGGCAACTGCGAGATTATCTATGTGGTAAGCGGTACTGCTACTTTCCATTACGATGACACCGTGGAGGAGGTTCACGTAGGACAGGTACACTACTGCCCAATGAACCACTCGCATTACATGGAGAACCTCACCGACCACGACTTGGTGTATCTCGCCATCGTGCCTGAGCATCACTAATCTCGGATATGTATTATCCTGATTATTGTCCGAAAGGGGTGGATGATACGAACTGATGAATCACGTAGGTCACTACGCCCCAAACCATGAAGCGGTTGGTTTCATCTACTCGGATTGGGGCGTAGTCCTTGTTCCAAGGGATGAGCCAACCGAATGTGCCGCTCTCGTCTATCTTGAATTGCTTGATGGTGAACTCGCCATCTACGAAAGCAATCACGAAGTTTCCGTTGGATGGCTCTATCTGCCTATCCACCACGGCAAGGTCGCCGTCGAGAATGCCGGCGTCTCGCATGCTGTCGCCAGATACTCGCACATAGAAAGTCGCCTCACGATGTCGAACCAGCACATCGTTGAGGTCTATCTCTCCCTCCATATAGTCTTGCGCAGGAGAAGGGAATCCTGCCTTTACGCTTTGTTCCGCTAGGGGAATCGGAAGCTTATCGCCGATTTCCGCAGGGTGAATGGTTAGTTTTATATTGTCGTTCATTCTTTGTTAGTTATATTTTTTTGCTTGTTTATAATTTATAGTTAATAGTTTATAGCAAGAGTGTAATTTACGATTTTCTATAAACCATCAACCATCAATCATCAACTGTCAACTATCAACTTTTAACTTTCAGTATTTCGTCAATGTCCGTGGTGTATCGCTTCGACATGTATTCTCGCTTCAAGTCGAATCGGCAGCCATTGCCTTGCACGGCTTGTCTTATCGTGCCGTAACCGTTCTTGCGGTTGATGGCGTCGATGGCCTCCATCAGAGCTTTCTGCTTTGTTCGGTCGATGGGGTCGAAGAGGTCTTGCTGGCGAGGATGGTCGGGGGAGATTTGCCAGAGGATAACGCCTGCCTTCTTGAAGTGGAACGCCATGCCGGGGCGGTCAGGACGACTGTCTGCCATCGGCTTCGGATAGCGAGCACGGAGGATGGTGAGGGCTGCTCCCACTATCTCGTCTTGTGCATTGGTGGCAATGGGGAGGGTGAGGGAGTCGTGGATGGTGTATTCTGGCACATTCTCATTGAATCGGGAAGTCCAGGCAAAGACCGTAACTCCTTGGCATACGCTACCTTGTCGCCTCAGCTTCTCGGTGCA
>DBLF01000115.1:1649-7368 GCA_002297965.1 Candidatus Segatella papionis | reverse complement strand
AGTTCCTCGATGCTGATGCAGCTCTCGCCATTCAGCTCCTTCCAAGTGCGGACGGTGGTGATGTTGAAATGACTGCGCACCCAACTCTCCTTCTTGTCGGCAAACTGGGCGGCGGTGCGAATGCCCATGTAGTCGAGCTTGCGGGCTATTTGTCGTCCGATGCCCCAGACATCCTCTACTGGGAACAAGGAGAGAGCCTTGTGCCTGCGCTCCTCGGTGTCGATGAGGCAACAGCCCTGGTAGCCCTTGTATTTCTTGGCAAACTTGGAGCCTATCTTGGCAAGCGTCTTCGTATCGGCGATGCCGATGGAGATAGGGATGCCCACGGCTCGGAGCACGTCGGCTGAGATTCGAGCGCCGTATTGGTGTAAAGGTGAGTCGATGGAATCTTCTGAAGCCTTCTGATGGGCAGATTCAGCCTTAATGGAATCTTCTTTGAAGAAAGCCTCAGCCATACTCTCGTCCACCTCGAAGAAACTCTCGTCGATGGAGTATTGGTCGAGGTGAGGCGAATAGTGGGAGAGCATCGACATCACTCGGTTCGAGAGCGAACCATAGAGCGTATAGTTGCTGGAGAATATCGCCACGCCTTCGGCTTCGAGTTTCGCCTTCACCTGATAGAAAGGGTCGCCCATCTTGTAGCCCAACGCCTTCGCCTCTTCAGAGCGTGCGATGACGCACCCATCGTTGTTGCTCAGCACAACCACGGGCTTACCTACCAAGTCGGGGCGAAACACTCGTTCGCACGAACAGTAGAAGTTGTTGCAATCTGCCAGTCCTATCATTCGACTAATCTATTTTATAATCAATTCAACAATCTGTCCTATCAAAGAAGATATTATCTTCTTCGCTGAAGTCAACAGAATCGATGAATCCTTTATATCTCATATCCTTGTCTTGCTTTAAAGATTTATATACTTTATATATATTGCGATAAAGTTACGAAAAATAATTGAGAACAGAGCTAAAGTTGTGAATTTTAACACAAAATAATTTAGTACCAGTGCAAGCTCGGCTTGTAGCTCTTCTTCGTGTAGTTCAGTCGATACACCACGCAAGCCATCGCATACGACGGGATTACGTTGGTGCGCTTGCTGCTCACGTAGCTACTCGTCTGCGTATATTCTACGTGCTTCAAATGCTTGAGGATGTCGAAACCTTCGAGCACTGCCATCAGCTTGTCGTCGAGGAAGGTGCGCACCAAGCGGGCATCCCATACGAAATCGTTGGTGTTCAACTCCTTGGTGGCATACTGGCGACGACCGTAGAGATTGAAATTGTTTGCCAGGTCGAGATTCCAAGGCAGATGCAAGTGGGCGAGCAACCCTAGCTCCCAGTCGATAGGGTGGGAGATGGTACCGCCATTATTGGTGTATGACTGGCGGAAGCGAGAGCGGAGGGTGAACACCTGTGCGCCCGTCTTCCATTTCAGTCGCAAGTCATCGTCGATGCTTCTTACGGTCGCTTCCTTCTTCAAGGTCGAAATCACGTCTTCGTTTTTCTTTTCCTCCAGGCTCACCTTCTCTTGGATGCCATACGTCATGCTGTTGTGCAGGAAGAGGTTGGAACCCGACGTGAGCGGCATTCCGAGAATCCATTTCATCTGCGTGTTGTTGTTGCCGTTGGCATTGTCGTAAGTATAGAGCTTTCTGCCTGATGGTTTATCGTAGGAGAGCTTGTTGACGATGGCATTGTGGGTGTCCTCTCTGATAATCTGCGCTCCTATCTCGTATCGCATGTCCCGGCTTAAGTAGGTGTAAGTCAGTCGGGTATCCGTCTTGAACTGTGCCTTCAGCTCGCTGTTGCCTCGATAGTAGTTCTGCGGGTCGGTGGTGATGGTAACCTGTTCCGTCTGCTCAATCTCCGGTCTTGTCGATGTGCTCTGGAAGAAGAGGGTGAGCTTATGCTGCAGGTTGTTGCTTCGCCATTGCAGATACGAGTTCTTGGCATCGAACGCCCAGTAGCGGTCGGTGTGGGTGCGGTCGAAGTCGTTTCTCGTGTAGGTGCGGCGGATGCTGTGGATGCCCAGGGGCAGGAAGAGGTTTGCGCTGAAGATGCCGACCGATGTGGGTTGGGCCCAGTGGTACTTCAACGTAAACTCATGGTAGTCGTCGTTCTCTCGCTGCTGGTAACTGTTGTTGCCGTTCTTGGTCCCGTCCTCCGCCATCTCCTCGTGCTGGTTGATGCGCTTGTACTGGTATTGCAGCGTGGTGAGGGCGTGGCGGGTGAGCCAGATGTAGCCTATCTTGGCATAGTAGTCGGTGTAGTCGATAGGGCGGGTGAAGAGCCGCTGACTATACTGATAGGTGGAGTCGATGGAGGCATCATAGTAGTTGATGGTTTGCTCCGTGCGCTTGTCCTCTCTGCCGCCCTTGTTGGTGGCGCCCACTTCCACCTTCACTTGCTTGCGGTTGTTGTCGAACTTCACGCTTCCTGTGGCGGAGATTCCCGCCGTATAGTTGTGGCTCAGGGTGGAGGCGAGGTTTCGGCTGTCGTTGATCAAGAGCGGATTTTCTGCCGCAGACAAGACGGAAGCAGCCGAAGCGGAAGCAGCCGAAGCCGAAGCAGCCGAAGCCGATATTTCTCCTATTCTCGATTCCGAGGCGGTGGTCAGCGTGGTGTTGTCGCCCGAATTGTAGGAGAACTTCGGCTTGACGTGTAGGTCGAGTTTTCCCAATACCGTATGGAAGTCGTGGTAAGTATCAATCTTCATCTTCTTGTTGGCGCCGTCGGCATGCGAAGTCTGAAAAGTGTTTCCCGACTCGATGAAGTTGGTGCGGTTGATGTCGGTCACGGTCTCGGTGTTGGTGCGGTTGAACGTCAGGTAGCCCAACATGTCCCATTTCTTCTCCTTCACTCGATAGTCCAGTCCGCCCGTCTGCGTGGTTCGCTGGTTCTTCGCCGCCTCGGCGGGAGTCCATTCCGTCTCCTGTCCCGGTTGTCGGCTGTCGTTGATGTCGTTCACGTTGGCGTATGCGGTCATGCGGAGCTTCTTGTCGTCTATCATGGCGAACGCCTTCTCCGAGTATCTGTTGTCTGGTCCCAATGCGGCAGAGAACTCCGCCCACCATTTCTTCTTGAATTCCTTCTTGAGCGTGATGCTCATGCGCTTGCCTTGGTCATAGTCGTAGAACTTGACCATATAGATGGCGTAGGCAGGGATGCGGGAGGTGATGCTGGCGATGGTGTTCTTGAAGAAATACTTGGTATCCACGGTGATTTCCTTGACGGTGATACCGTCTATCTCCACGTTGCCGCTGCTATAGTAGGTTACGCCTGGCAGCTTGCGAAGCAGACGGTCGAGGTTGGCGCCTTCGGGGAGTACGTAGGCGTCGGCATAGAATGCCAAGGTGTCGCCCTTGACATAATGCAGTTTGATTTCATCCTCGTCCTGTGCCAGGGCGGCGGATGTGGATAGAATGAGGGCTGAGGCTGTCAGCCAAAGTTTGTAATTCATCTGTTTTTTCGCTTTGTTTTAGGCAGCCTTTTTCCTGAAAACAGGCTGCGTTCGTTTTTGCTTTTGTAGTTTGTCGTTTATATATCGTAATTGATGCTGCAAAATTACGACATTATTTTCAGAATCAGCCTCTTCTTCACTTATATTTAATGAGATTTAAGGGTTGGGAAAGGAGGGTGGTGGTACAGGAGAATGTGTGGGGAACGGTAAATCGAGTGGTGACATTCCTTCGATTTGGTAATTATCCGTAAAAAATGCCTGCAAATGATGGTAGGTTCGGCAAATTGTTGTATATTTGCGTTTGAAAAGAGATAGCTGGTGTTATGAACAGCTCTCGCTCAGTTTATAGATTTACAGAATAAGAAAACAATGGCGATGTTAAGTGAAAGCCAAAATATAGAATACAAAGAGTCTTGGAATGACAAGTACTTGCAGTGGATTTGTGGTTTCGCAAATGCACAGGGAGGTCGTATATACATCGGAGTGAACGACGAAAAAGAAGTGGTTGGCGTGCGTGATTCCAAGAAGTTGATGGAAGACATTCCCAACAAGATTGCTAATTTCCTTGGCATCGTGGAGGATGTAAATCTACTTGTAGAGGATGATAAAGAGTATATCGAGATTGTGGTAATGCCAAGCAGTATGCCAATCGCTTATCGCGGTGTATATCATTACCGATCTGGTTCTACCAAGCAAGAGCTAAAGGGACTTGCTCTCCAACAATTCATCATGCGCAAGATGGGACATTCATGGGATGACATGCCCTTGCCTACAGCTACATTAGAAGAGATAGATCGCTCAGCCATTGATTACTTTTTGAAGAAAGGAATCAGCAAACACCGTATTGACCCTAGCGAGAAAGAGTCCTCCACGGAAGATGTTCTTCGCAACATGAATCTAATCGGAGATGATGGCTATTTGCGTGCTGCCGCTGTTCTCTTGTTTGGAAAGCATCCTCAGCGTCGTTTCGCGGGAGTTCAATTCAAGATAGGAAGATTTGGGGCAAGTGAAAGCGATTTGATTATACAGGATGTTGTGGAAGGCAACGTGATTCAGATGGTGACGTAAGTGTATGGATCAAGCGTTATTCTTTTGAAGAATTAGTCGCTCGAAACAAAAAACGATATGGGGATAAAGCACCAAGTGTTGGTGTTACCGACATGAAAAATGTCGGTAACGGTGTCGGTAATGTGTCGGTAACGAAACTTACTGAGCGTCAGCGAAATATCTGTATGATGATTCGTAAGAATCCTTATGTGACAGTCAAGGAAATGTCGGTAACAATGTCGGTAACCAAAAGAACCATAGAGCGAGATTTGGCTGCGATGTCTACCTTCGTAAAACATGAAGGAAAAGTCAACGCAGGAAAATGGGTGTTGCTAAAGGACGTTGCGAATTAATCCGTAACAAGTAAAAAAATAGAACTCTTCAAAAAAATAGATAGCTCATGGAAATGAACGAAGAATCCATCATGGCATGGAACATCATAGAGAAGACGAGTGCCAACCTCTTCCTCACGGGAAAGGCGGGCACGGGTAAGACAACCTTCCTCAAGGAACTCAAGCGGCTTTCGCCCAAGCGAATGGTGGTGCTGGCTCCTACGGGCATCGCCGCCATCAACGCCGGGGGAATGACCATCCACTCGTTCTTCCAACTGCCTTTCTCGCCCTATGTGCCCGGCACTACCTTTGGCGGGGGCGAACAGAAACGATTTAAGTTCAGCAAGGCGAAGCGCAACATCATCCGAAGCATCGACCTTCTGGTCATCGACGAGATCAGTATGGTGCGCAGCGACTTGCTCGATGCCGTCGATTCCGTGCTCCGACAGTTTCGCAAGCGCCACGACCTGCCTTTCGGCGGTGTGCAGCTCCTCATGATTGGCGACCTGCACCAGCTCGCCCCGGTGGTGTCTGGACAAGAGGAGGAGATGCTGCGTCAGTATTACGACACGCCTTACTTCTTCTCCAGCAACGCCCTGAAGCAGGCGGGCTATCTTACCATCGAACTCCAAAAGGTGTATCGACAGCAAGACCAGCAGTTTATCTCGCTCCTCAACCAGATACGAGAGAACCGTGCCACCGCCGACACGCTGCAAGCCCTCAACCAGCGATACATCCCCAACTTCGAGCCACCGAAGAACGGCAACTATATCCGTCTGACCACCCACAATGCGCCAGCCCAATACATCAACGAGCAGCAGCTTGCCGCCCTGCCATCGCAGGCATCTTCCTTTACGGCGGAGGTGGAGGATGATTTCCCCGA
>DBLF01000115.1:443-1558 GCA_002297965.1 Candidatus Segatella papionis | reverse complement strand
ATGTTCATCAAGAACGACCCGCAGCACCGCTTCTATAATGGTATGATTGGCGAGGTAAGGACCATCGTCGGTGACAAGATAACCGTCAGGAGCAAGGACACCGACGAGGAGTTTGAGCTGGAGAAGGCGGAGTGGACCAATGCCAAATATACGCTCAACGAGGAGACCAAGGAGATAGAGGAGACGGTGGAGGGCATCTTTCGCCAATATCCCGTGCGCCTGGCTTGGGCGATTACCATCCACAAGAGCCAGGGTCTGACCTTCGAGCACGCCGTCATCGACGCCTCCCGCAGCTTTACGCATGGTCAGACCTACGTGGCGCTGAGCCGTTGCAAAACCTTGGAGGGAATGGTGCTCAGTCAGCCGCTCTCCCCAAGCGCCATCATCAGCGACAAGACCATCGACAGCTTCAATAGCCAGATGGCATCGCCTACCGCCCAGCAGATAGCCAGTTTGGAGCAGCAATACGTGTTGCGTTGCATCGGCGAGCTTTTCGACTTCCAAGCGCTCGGCGGCAGTTACGAGCATCTGATGCGCTGCCTCGTGGAGTTTTTCTCCGTGAAGTATCCCCGAGTGCTGGGCGAGTACCAGAAGATGCAAGTGGTGCTGAAGAGCTTGATGAGCGTGTCCGATAAGTTTAAGTTGCAATATACCCGGATGTTGGCAGCCGATGGCAATATCGCCAACGTCGAGTTGCAAGACCGCATCCACAAGGCATCGAAGTACTTCTACGACAAGATGGGCATCTTCGTGGACTTGGTGAACAAGACCAATCTCACCACCGACAACAAGACGGCGAAGAAACAGTTCCAAGACCGTTTCTCCACTTTCGAGGAAGATGTGAAGGTGAAGTCCCGCCTCTTGCGCTACGAGCAGGAAGCCGAGTTCTCGGTGAGCGACTATCTGAAGAAGAAGGCGCAGTATCTCTTGATGGAGGAGGGGGAGGGCGATGCATCGACCTCTCGCAGGAACCGTTCGGGGAAATCCTCGTCGGGTTCTTCTTCGTCCTCATCGTCGAAGTCCTCTTCATCCAAGTCCTCGAAATCCTCCAAGGAGCCGAAGATTCCGACCAAGGAAGTCAGTCTCGGTCTCTACAACCAGGGCATGAGCGTGGA
>DBLF01000115.1:0-371 GCA_002297965.1 Candidatus Segatella papionis | reverse complement strand
TACGTCCTGGAGGGCAAGGTAGGGCTTCGTGCTCTCATCTCCACCGCCCACGAGAAGAAGATCAGAGACTTCATGGAGTCGCATCCCGAAATGACCCACTTTGGCGAAATCAAGGAGGCTTTGGGAGCTGGAATCGACTACTACGAAATCAAGCTCGTACACGACTTGATGGAGGGAGAAAAAGAGTGACTTTGATAGATAATCAATGCATTTAAAATATTAGTAAAGTATGAAAGATATTTTGTCATTGAGCCGTGAGCGTTTCTCGGCTCGCAAGTTCACCTCCGAGGCAGTGAGCCTGGAGGATTTGGAGTATATCATGGAGAGCGTGCGCCTGGCGCCATCTGCATGCAACAAGCAGCCTTGGCATT
>DBLF01000075.1:1648-5374 GCA_002297965.1 Candidatus Segatella papionis | reverse complement strand
CGAAACGTGAGAAGTCGTAGCGTGCACAACCAACGGCCATGAACTCGATACCACAGCAAGAGGTACCGAAGGTCAAAGACCAGAGCGAGTTGCTACGTCCCCAGTTGATGGCAGCGTCGAGCGAACCGACAACCACGTTAGCACCACCCTCGTTGAGCTCTTGCGCGATCTTCTCGAGGGTATCATTGTCCTTAAACTCGTCGTAAGGAATACTCTTGATAGAGGCTCTTTTGTTTACTTCCATTCCAATGCTCCTTTCCGCCAAGCGTAAGCCAGGCCAAATACCAATACCAACAAGAAGAACCCGATGCTCACGAGAGCCATAGGTCCAAACTGCTTAACTACGACTGCCCATGGGTAAAGCAGCACGGTCTCAATGTCAAACATCAAGAAAAGGATGGCGAAGAGATAGTAGCCGATATGTGATGGCAACCAGGAGCTGCCACGAGTCGGAATACCACACTCGAAAGGTTCACCCTTAACCGGATTGTATGAACGCGGACCGATAAGCTTAGCGATGACGTAAGCAGCCACCACCAGTGTTACAGCCGTCAGCAAAACGGTGATAAATAGTGTAAAGTTCATAAAAATTGTTATAACGTTATTTGTTTAAATGCTTCTAAGCGACTGCAAAGGTAACAAATATTTCCGAAAGAATGTGTTTTTCAAGTGTTAAATGTTAAATCACACCTAAAAAAAGTGATTTTAGTATGAATATTCTGCACTGTAGCACAAATATTCTACAGTGCAGAATACACTTTTTATTATTTGAACAGTCCGTAAATTTTATTTGAACAGTCCGTAAAGCTCGGCATCTATCAGGTCGCAAATCTTGCGGAAGTCCTCTGGGTTGTCGGCGAACTCCAGGTTGTCGCCATCCACTACGATGAGACGACCCTTATAGTTCTTGATCCACTCCTCATAACGATTGTTCAAGCCCTGGAGGTAGTCGATGCGGATGCTCTTCTCGAAGTCTCTGCCTCGCTTCTCGATATGCTTCACAAGCGTTGGGATACTGCTCTTGATGTATATCATGAGGTCTGGAAGCTTCACCAGACTAATCATCAAGTCGAAGAGGTCGGTGTAGTTGTCGAAATCCCTATCGCTCATCATACCTATGTCATGGAGATTAGGGGCGAAGATGCGGGCATCCTCGAAGATGGTTCTGTCCTGTACGATGGTCTCATCAGAGCGAGAGATTTCCACTACGTCGTGGAATCGCTTGTTCAAGAAATAAATTTGGAGATTGAACGACCAACGCTCCATATCCTTATAGTAGTCAGCGAGATAAGGATTATTATCCACTGGCTCGAAGTTTGCCTTCCAGCCATAACGTTTGGCAAGCATTTTGGTGAGGGTAGTCTTGCCGCTACCTATGTTTCCTGCTATTGCTATATGCATAATTATAAATTAAAAAGTCCGAAAAGCTTGGCATCAATCTTGTCAAGGATGTCGCCGAATTGTTTGGGATTGTGTTCGAAGTCGAGATCATCCACTTCCACGATGAGCACTTTGCCCTTGTAATGGTTCTTGATGAAATCCTCGTAGAGATTGTTGATGCCTTCCAGATAGTCGATAGGCATCTTCTGCTCATAATCCCTGCCACGCTTCTGAATGTTCTTCACGAGGTGAGGCACCGAGGAGCGAAGGTAAATCATGAGTTCCGGCATCTTAATCACTTCCATCATCGACTCGAAGAGTTCCATGTAGGTTTGATAGTCTCGCTCGTCCATATTGCCCATCGCCCTATTGTTGGCTGCAAAGACATACACTCCCTCGAAGATGGTGCGGTCCTGAATGACCGTCTCCTTGCTGTGCTGAATCTCCAGGAGGTTCTTAAATCGCTGCTTGAGATAGAAAACCTCCATATTGAGCGCCCATCGGGGTATGTCCTTGTAATAGTCGTCGATATACGGATTCTCCGCCACGGGCTCCAAAAACTTCTTCCAGCCGTAGTGCTTGGCGAGCATATTGGTGAGGGTGGTCTTACCGCTACCGATGTTTCCTGCTACTGCTATATACATTTATTCTAATGAATAATTAAGAATTAATAATTAAGAATGAGGGCTTCCCCTATTCTCTGCGATGCAAAAGTACAACAAATATTTGGGATAAACAAAAAACTCCCACAGATTTCACAGATTTACACAGATATATATCATAACAAGCGTTGATTTTGAAGTTTTCTTTAATAAATATCTTCACAAAACGCTACTTTAAATATAATCTGTGTAAATCTGTGAAATCTGTGGGAGACTTTAATTAATATTCTCGTTCGATGAGTTCGAGACACATTCTAGAGTTATGATAAGGGCACTTCCAGAAGCCTGCCTTGTCATCCTCCTTGTTAACACTGCCGTCTTCGAGGATTGCCCAGTGCCACTCGCCATTCTTGGCATCCATGAGGTGCTTGGCAACGTAATTCCAACAGCGGATGGCTACCTCCAGGTTCTCGTCGGTACGGAAATACTGATAGAGGTCGATATGACCGATGATGTTCTCACACTGCACCCACCACTGGCGCTGCAAGTCGTACTTATCGCCGTCCTTCCAATGCTCATATACCATACTGCCGTCTGGACGCAAGCCCTCGTCGGCAGCCTCGGCGATACGGCGGATGATACGCTCTATCTTGTGGAGCACCTCTTTGTCGCCCAAGACAAGGGCGGTCTCGTGGAGCAACCAACTAGCCTCGATGTCATGACCGTAACTCTCGATGTTTCGCTTGCCCTCCCACTCGTCGTTGAAGAAGAGGTCGAGGTGATAAGTCTCCTTGTTCAAGAGCTTGTCGGTGAAGATGTCGAGCAGGTTACGGATGCTCTTCTCCAACTCCGGCGTCTGCCAAACTCGATAGAGATTGGTATAAGGTTCGATGATATGCAGATGGGTATTCATCGTGCGAGAGCCATTCTCATCCTTGTCGGAGAGACGCATGTCGGCGATAGGTTCCCACTCACGGGTCAAAGCCTCTATATAACCATTGTTCTTGCTATCGAAGGCATGCTTCTCTATGTCGTGATAGAGACTGATGGCGATGTCGAGTGCCTCCTTATCGCCAGTGGCACGAGCATACTCAGAAAAGCCATAGATGGCGAAGCCGATGGCGTAAGTCTGTTTCTTGGTATCGAGCGGGTTGCCCTTGTAATCCACGCTCCAGTAGATGCCACCGTATTCCTTGTCGAGGAAATGGTCGCGCACATATTCCTTGGCACGAGTTGCCGCCTTCAAGTACTCAGGTTTCTTCAAGACACGGTAAGCGGCGGAGAATGCCCAGAGGATGCGGGCATTCAACACGGCTCCCTTCTCTGCCTCAGGGTGTACCTGGTCGTTACCGTCGATGCGACCATAGAAGCCACCATTTTCCTTATCTACAACTTTATCGAGCCAATAATTCAGGATGTTGTTTTCCAAGACATCCTTCATCGTTTCCTTTAGATTTTCCATTTTCTTTTTTATAGTGATTATTAGTTAATATTTTTAGTCCCACAGATTTCACAGATTTACACAGATTCTTTTTCCCTCTAAAATAAAGGAAGACCTATTCAGTCGAATTTCACAGATTCTAACAGAAGTATTATCTGTGTAAATCTGTGAAATCTGTGGGAGTTTAAATTATTTCTTGATAGGGAACTTCCAAGCCAAGATCATCAACAGGAAGGCGATGACGGCTGGGAAGAGGGAGAACAACGACCATACCATCGTAAGCACGGAGTCGGTGACACTGGC
>DBLF01000075.1:0-1503 GCA_002297965.1 Candidatus Segatella papionis | reverse complement strand
GATGAGAAGATGAGACCTGTGGCTGATGTTCCGAAGTGCTCTGTATGATAGTCAGCTACATCGGCATACATAGACCACATCAATGGTGAATAGATTCCGATACCGATGGATGTCAAGACCACGAGGGCTATCATCACCCAGATGTAAGCAGGATCCATTGGGATAAAGAAGAATGCCACGGAAAGTACCAAGCAGAGCAACGCTGACCAGAAGAATGCCATGCGCTTGCTGCCCACCTTGCGGGTGAACCAAGGAGACACGCCTCCGAAAATCATACAGGTTACCTCACCGAACGCCATGAACACGGTATAGTTGATAATCAAGCCATCCATGGTTACGTTGCCATGCAAGCAGTAGTCGAACATGTAACCAGCCACAGCATAACGGAAACCATTGAAGAAGTTGGTGCAAACGGCGATGGCGGTCATATAGAGCCACGCCTTGTTGTGTATCAAGTCAGCAAACTGATGGAAAGAGAACTTTTCCGCACGCTTTGGCTTCAGGCGTTCCTTGGTCAAAAGACCGCAAGCCAAGGTCATCACGGCTGCCACGATACCGAGCACGGCACCGATGACGGCATACTGATGAGCAGCTGTTCCGCCCACCATCTTCTGGAGATATGGGAAAGAGAGCAGAGTGGCAAAACCCATCGCGTATGCTCCCACCATACGGAAAGAAGAGAACTGGTTTTTCTCGTCGTCGTTATCAGTCATCACACCGAGCAACGAACCGTATGGCACATTCACCATCGTATAGACTGCCATCATCAGCAGATAGAGGGCGTAAGCATAGATGCGCTTGCCCATAGGACCGAAGTCTGGGGTATAGAGCAAGAGGGCGAAAATCAATCCGAAAGGTATGGCTCCATAGATGAGCCAAGGACGATAGGTTCCGAAGCGACTCTGGGTGCGGTCGGCAAGACTACCCATCAAAGGGTCTGTGACGACATCGAACATACGGGCGATGAGCATCAGCACGGCGGCATCGGCGAATGAGAGTCCGAAGACATTGGTGAAGAACAATGGGAAAGCGATACTCATCACCTTCCATACGATACCACCCGCAGCGGCATCACCGAGAGCGTAAGCAATTTTTTCTTTTAAACTAGCCATCTAATTTGAATGTTTAATTGATAATGTTTAATGTTTAGTTAATCTTAGCTGGAGAATCCAAATCCCCCGACTTAACAGAAAGAGGGATTCTTCCCTCGTCCCTATTTTATATAATACGAACGAGGGGAAAGAATCCCTACAATCTATTTACCTATAAAAATTACTTACCTAATGTTTGCTTGTTTTTTGCGACCAAAGCCTTGATCTTCTCCACTGAGAACTGAGTGCGATAATCATCCTTTGGAGTGTTCATGCAGTAATCTACCAAACGGTCGATGGTAGAAGTTGCCACGTGCATGCGAGTATCGGAAGATGCATAGTAGATGAACACCTTGCCATCCTCGTCGGCAATCCAACCATTGGCGAAGACTACGTTCATCACGTCGCCGAT
>DBLF01000114.1:25588-47553 GCA_002297965.1 Candidatus Segatella papionis | reverse complement strand
AGAACTTAATTTCTCTTAGGCCTGGATACTGCACAATTTCGCATCGGATGGGCTTTAGGAGAGCTTGCCTCTGCTCATTATGATTGTCCTGCTGAAACTGTAGGCAAAAATAACAAATTTATTTGATTCTGCCAATTTTATTCCTACGTTTTAATAATTTTTTGTGCTATTCCTTGTCAATCTGTAACGTGGAGTTTACAAAGTCGACCTTTATCACGATGACACGGATATTTTGGTCGTTCGTGTCGTTCGCCACCTTGGCTATGTGCCAGTCTCTCGGGAAGAAGATGAAGAACTCATCGGGTGTGCTGTCGTAGAAGCGAGCGCGAGTCTTGTCGTAGTCGTAATGGATGACATCGGGACGATAGGCGCAGTTAGGGGTGCTGGTGTAATGGTCGATGATGCCAAATCGTTCTGTTCCTTTGACCACGTATTGGAAGTCGATGTGGTGGTTGTGGCTTTCTGAACCCCGTTTTTCGAGGGGTTCGTTCTCGCTGTCCTCCACGCTTACTACTAATGATGTGCCTGGTATCTTGTGCTTCCCCTTGGGAATGCTCTGCAAGTCGGTCTTCGACAGATAGGCGAAGAGGGCTTTCCATTGTTCGGGATTCTGGTGGTACTGTAAGTAGAAGTCCACGAGGTTGACGCTCTTGTGTGGACTCGCCTTCGTGAATCCGTTGCGCCATTCTCCTTTTTCAGCCCATGCCTTTGCTTTCTCGATGAGTTCCGGCTGGTTGCCATAATACTGTGTGTAATAACCCTTGTAACTACAAGTACCTTTCTGGCAGCCTTGTGCGTTGGCTGCCAAAAAGGTACAAGCTGAGAGGGCAATGCCCGTCAATATTCTTTTCATGTCTGAATCTTTCTGATAGAATTATTCGTTCATCAAGAAGTTCTTGAATGCTGTGAAGTCCTTGGTCATCTCGATGCTCTGCTTCTTGCCTTTCATGAACTCTGCAAGGCGTGCAGGGATCTCGATGTCTGAACCGAGGATGCTGTCTACCTTCTCCTTGAATTTGGCTGGATGAGCTGTCTCCAAGAATACGCCTACCTCGCCAGGTTTCAACTGCTCCTTCAGGGCACGATAGCCGCAAGCTCCATGAGGGTCAAGTACATACTTGGTGTCGTTGTAGCATTGTTTCATGGTCTCGGCAATCTGCTCGTCCTTGTAGGTCGCACCGCTGATGTAGGCGGTGATGGCATCATGGTCGCCCTTGTAGAGGTCGTAGATGCGGGCAAAGTTGCTTGGGTCGCCTACGTCCATGGCGTTGGCGATGGTCTGTTTGCTTGGCTGTGGGTTGTACTTGCCAGTCTGGAGATAGTTGTAGAAGATGTCATTGGCGTTGTTGGCAGCGATGAAACGGTGGATAGGCAAGCCCATCTCGTGACCGAAGAGACCTGCTGTGATGTTGCCGAAGTTACCGCTTGGTACGCAGATGACCAACTTGTCTGCCAAGCCCTTTTCTTTCATGCGAGCGTAAGCGTTGAAATAGTAGAATGCCTGTGGCAAGAAACGTGCTACGTTGATGGAGTTGGCTGAGGTCAACTTCATGTGCTTGTTGAGTTCCTCGTCCATGAAAGCTGACTTCACGAGCGCCTGGCAATCGTCGAACACGCCGTCCACCTCCAGGGCAGTGATGTTCTGGCCGAGGGTAGTGAACTGGCTCTCCTGAATCTTGCTCACCTTTCCCTTAGGATAGAGCACATATACGTGGATTCCATCCACGCCCAAGAAACCATTGGCTACGGCAGAACCAGTATCGCCCGATGTTGCCACGAGCACGTTCACCTCCTCCTTGCCTTCCTGACGAACGAAGTACTGCAAGAGACGAGCCATAAATCGCGCGCCCACATCCTTGAAGGCGAGGGTAGGACCATGGAAAAGCTCCAGGCTATAGATGTTTGGCTCCACCTCTACCACTGGGCAATCGAATGCCAAGGTGTCATAGACAATCTTCTTCAATGATTCTGCATCCACGTCCTCGCCGAAGAAGGCGTCGGCTACCTGGTAGGCAATCTCCTGGAAGGAGAGTTTCTCGATATGGTCGAAGAAGTCCTGAGGCAACTTCTTGATGATTTCAGGCATGTAGAGACCACGGTCTTCTGCCAAACCCTTGACTACCGCCTTGTGAAGGTCGGCGATTGGTGCTTTCTTATTTGTTGAATAGTATTTCATCTTTTCTAATGTTTATTTTTTAATGTTTAGTGTTTCTTGATTGTTTAGCGTTTGATGTTTGTTTCCCGTAGGCATAATCAAACATTAAACACTAAACAATAAACATTACTCAATGGCCATGAATGTATTCATGAAGTCTTGCAGCTGCAACAAGCCGTAAGAGCCTCTTACGCAGCTCACCTCGTCGTATTTCTCCACGCCATCAGCCTCGATGCCTGGATAGTAGATGAGGAATGGCACTGGCTCCTTCACGTGGGTGCGAATCTCCACTGGGGTAGGGTGGTCTGGGAGAACGGCGATGCACACAGGCTCATCCCAGGTGGAAACCTCGTCGAAGATAGGCTTGATGAGTCGGCTGTCGAGGTTCTCGATGGTCTTGAGCTTCAGCTCCAAGTCGCCGTCGTGACCCGCCTCGTCGCTAGCCTCCACGTGAACATATACGAAGTCGTCGCCGTCCTTCAAGGCTTGGATGGCTGCCTCTGCCTTGCCCTCGTAATTGGTGTTGGCAAGACCTGTGGCTCCCTCGACGATGATATTGCGGAGTCCTGCGTAATGTCCGATGCCTCGGATGAGGTCAACGGCGGAAATCACGGAGCCTCTCTTGATTTGTGGATACATCTGCGAGAGAGTGAGCATGTGAGGGCGATAACCGCCGCCCCAAGGCCAGATGAGGTTCGCCATGCGCTCGCCACGCTCTTTGCGTGCCTTGTTGAAAGGATGGTTTTCCAGCAGCTCCTGGCTCTCGATGATGAGCTGGTTCAGGAGGTCGGCGGTGTCGTTGGCAGTGATGTGTCCTTCGGCAACAGCACCTTCTGGTCGGATTGGCTTTACCAAGAGCTTGTGCCACTCCTCGTTTGGATGGTCGTGAGGTGGTGCGCAGTCGATGTTCTTGTTGCCGTGGTGAACCACCAGGAGATGGCGGTACTGGATGCCTGTCACAAATTCTACCTCGGGATATTTCTTGCCCAATGTCTCGTTGAGGTACTTGATGAGCACATCGGCGTCCTCTGTCTCCAGGTTTCCACCGTTGTGGGTGATGATTTTGCCATCCTGCACATTGATGATGTTGCAGCGCAGAGCTAAGTCGGTAGGCTTCAGCTCATAGCCGATGCTGGCAGCCTCCAGAGGTCCGCGGCCCTCGTAAACCTCGTTCTGGTCGTAGCCCATGATAGAGCTGTTGGCTACTTCTGAGCCTGGGTGGAATCCATCAGGCACTGTTACTAGACGTCCTGTCTTGCCCTTCTTGGCAAGCATATCCATATAGGGTTTGTTGGCGTACTGGAGGAGGGTCTTGCCACCCAGTCTTTCCACTGGGTGGTCTGCCATTCCGTCGCCAAGTATGATAATGTGCTTCATAATTGCTATCCTTTATTGATTGATATGACGAAAATTAGATATTGGCGATACTCATGATGTTGGCGAATACACCTGCGGCTGTTACGCTGGCACCCGCACCATATCCCTGAATCATCATAGGGTACTCCTTGTAGCGCTCGGTGGTGAGTAGCACGATGTTGTTGCTGCCCTCCAAGTTGTAGAATGGATGCTCTGGACCTACAGCCTGCAAGCCCACGCTGGTCTTGCCGCCGTCGAGAGTAGCAACGAAGCGCCAACGCTTGTGCTCTAAGTCGAGTGTCTTGCGCTTTGCCTCAAACTCAGCGTCGAGGTTAGGGAGCTTCTTCCAGAAGTCCTCGATGCTGCCCTTGAAGTACTCGTCTGGCACGAAGAGGTTCTTCTCCACATCTTCTTGCTCCACGCGGTAGCCTGCTTCGCGAGAGAGGATGACGAGCTTGCGCACCACATCCATTCCGCTGAGGTCGATGCGAGGGTCTGGCTCGCTGTAACCCTTCTCCTTGGCGAGCTTGACGGTCTCGGAGAATGGAACCACGCCAGAGATGGCATTGAAGATGAAGTTGAGCGTACCCGACAGAACTGCCTCAATCTTAAGGATTTTATCGCCAGAGTTGCGGAGGTCGTTGATGGTGCCGATGATAGGAAGACCTGCACCTACGTTGGTCTCGAAACGGAATACCACGCCACGCTGGATGGCTGTCTTCTTCAACTTCTCGTAGTTCTCGTATTCGCTGGAAGCTGCAATCTTGTTGGCGGCGATGACGCTTACGTTGTGCTCCAAGAGGGTCTGGTAGAGACCTGCCACGTCCTTGCTAGCCGTACAATCCACAAACACACTGTTGAAGATGTTCATCGCCAGGATGGTGTCGCGCAGCAACTCTGGGCTGCTAGGCTCGGAAGCCTTCAGCTCCTCACGATAGTTCTCCAGGTCGATGCCCTCGCGATTGAAGATGGCATTCTTGCTGGAGGCGATGCCCACCACGTTGAGCTTCAGCTTGCTGCGCTCCATAAGGTCGGCGTATTGGTTCTTGATTTGCTCGATGAGCTTGCCGCCCACGGTTCCCACGCCGCAGATGAAGAGGTTGAGCACCTTGTATTCTGAGAGGAAGAAGCTATCGTGCAATACGTTGAGAGACTTTCTCAGGAAGTCGCTCTTCACGACAAACGAGATGTTGGTCTCCGATGCACCCTGTGCACAAGCGATGACTGAGATTCCGCTGCGTCCCAGAGTGCCAAACAGCTTGCCAGCGATACCTGCCGCGTGCTTCATATTCTCGCCCACGATGGCGATGGTGGCAAGTCCCTTCTCTGCGTGCATAGGGAACATGGCTCCATCGGCTATTTCGTTCTTGAACTCCTCGTTCAGTACATTCACAGCCTCGTCGGCATCCTGCTCACGCACACCGATGGAGGTGGAGTTCTCGGAAGAAGCCTGTGAAACCATGAAGACAGAAATGCCTTCGTTGGTGAGGGCGGTGAAGATACGGCGGTTTACACCGATAACGCCGACCATGGAAAGACCGGTTACGGTGACGAGGGCCGTGCCATTGATAGAGGAAATACCCTTGATAGGCTTGGAGTCGCCATCAATCTTGTTCTTGATGATGGTGCCAGGGGCATCAGGGTTGAAAGTGTTCTTTACCTTGATAGGGATATTCTTGATACAAACAGGGTAAATGGTAGGAGGGTAGATGACCTTTGCGCCAAAGTTGCAAAGCTCCATCGCCTCGATGTAACTCAATTCGTTGATAGTATAGGCAGACTTGATGACTCTAGGGTCGGCTGTCATGAATCCATCGACATCCGTCCAGATTTCCAAGACCTCTGCATCCAGTGCAGCTGCGATGATGGCTGCCGTGTAGTCGCTACCGCCTCGTCCGAGGTTGGTGGTGCGCTCGGTGTTCTTGTCGCGGCTGATGAAGCCTGGCACCAAGGAAATGCGAGGAAGCTCCTCGAAGGTGTCTTTCACCAGCTTGTTGGTCAGCTCACTGTCGAGAGTGTGCTTGCCCTTGCCGTGGAGGCGTTCTGTCTTGATGAAGTTGCGGGAGTCAAACCATTTGGCGCCACGAATCAGTGTGGCGACAATCTTCGAGCTCAGTCGCTCGCCGTAGCTCACGATGGCATCCTGGGTCTTCTCGCTGAGGTCGTGGATAAGATACACACCGAAGTAGATGCTCTTCAACTGCTCGAAGAGGGCATCGACTGATTTAAACAAGTTCTCTCTGTCTGTGGTGTCGGTGATGATGGTATCTATCATCTTGTGATGGCGATCAACCATGGCGTCGAATTCGACTCTCCACTGTTCATCGCCCTTGAGGGCAAGCTGAGAGGTTTGCAAGAGTTTGTCGGTGATTCCGCCAAGTGCGCTCACCACAACCACTACACTCTGTTTCTTTGCCTCGTTCTCAACGATACGTTTTAAGCTGAGGATGCTTTTTACGGAACCAACCGATGTTCCGCCGAATTTTAATACTTTCATACGTTATTGAATTTTGCGTTGGTATTGTAGTGCTCCCCCCGAAACGACCGGGGCCGAAGCAGAACTTGAGGGCAAAAGTACAAATATTCCGTCAAACTGCCAAGAATTTTAACGAAAAAGTATCATTTTGTAGTTGAAAATACTTAATTCGTGGTATGAGTTTCCATCTTATTCTACTTATACCTTATTATATATAAGGATTTGTGATGATTTGTTGCTGAAAAGTTTGGAGGAGTCGGATAATTTGCTTACTTTTGCAACTGATATGAATCAAATTTGCTTATGGTTACAGAAGTCAATTCTAAAAATCAGTTCACGGAGCGCAATTTCAAACGCAACGAGATGCTGGCAGACTACTTCTTCGGATTGTCGAAGATGAGTTGTAGTGGTATTGGTATAGGTGCATTGTCGCCTCTGCTCACGGGGCGGCGATGGGGATGGTAAATTATGCATGTATAGTTTTTGCTATTATTGCAGCCGTGTTTTTTTGCCTATGCTGGTAATTATTTATTAAAGGTTGAACTTAAAAAGAAGTAAATTATGGAAATGTTAACAATATTATTTGCAGTGGCCGCTGCCATCAGTGTATGCTTGGTTGTTTGGATGAAATATACAAAGTCCGGCAGAAGATGGGTAGAAGGCGAGGCTTAAATAGATAAAATATAGAACGATGAAGTATTTACTATTTTCCGATATCCATGGTTGCTTGCCAGCCTTGGAACGTGTGCTCGACTTCTTCGAGCAATCTCAGTGTGACATGATGTGCATCATGGGTGACATCATCAACTATGGTCCTCGCAACCGCATCCCGGAGGGCATCGACCCTAAGGGCATCGTGGAACGGCTTAACAAGCTCGCCGACAAAATTATCGCCGTGCGTGGCAACTGCGACGCGGAGGTCGATCAGATGCTCCTCGATTTCCCTATTATGGAGACTTACGCCCTGCTCGTGGATGGCGGCAAGCGATACCTCCTGACACACGGACATGTTTATAACAAGGAAAACATGCCTATGGGACCATACGATGCCATCATCTATGGACACTCCCATCTCTGGGAACTCTCCCACATAGACGTGCCTTCGCTCCAAGCGGGCAAGGCTCCCATCCATCGTGCCGTGTGCAACACGGGCAGCATCACCTTCCCGAAGGGTGGCAATGTCCCTACTTTTGCAACGCTAGAAAACGGACATTTCAAGATGTACGACCTCCATACATTGGAAGTGTTGAAAGAGATGGATGTTTGAAAGGGAGAAAGTAATGCGTAATCATAGACTTTTGACATTCAACATTAACATTCAGCATTAACATTCAACATTCGAAAAGATGATACAAGAATACCAAATAAGAATTCTGCCCGAACAGGCAGCCAGCGAGGAAGGCATCAAGCGCTATCTTTCCAAGGAGAAGGGCTTGGATGTCAGAACCCTCAACCAAGTGCGTGTGTTGAAGCGCAGCATCGACGCTCGCCAGCGCACTATCTACGTGAACCTGAAGGTGCGTGCTTATATCAACGAGTTTCCACAAGACGACCAGTATGTCCATACGGAGTACCCCGATGTGAGCAGCCGTCCTCGTGTAATCGTGGTGGGTGAGGGACCTGGCGGACTCTTCGCTTCCCTTCGACTGATAGAGCTGGGTTTTCGCCCGATAGTATTGGAGCGTGGCAAGGATGTTCGCGAACGCAAGAAAGACCTGTCTAATATTACCAAGACTCAGAAAGTGGACGGTGAGAGCAACTATTGCTTCGGCGAGGGTGGAGCTGGTGCTTATAGCGACGGCAAGCTCTATACGCGAAGCAAGAAGCGTGGCAGCGTGGATAAAATTCTGAACGTGTTCTGCCAGCATGGTGCCAACACCAACATCCTGGCGGATGCTCATCCCCATATCGGCACCGACAAGTTGCCTCGCGTCATCGAGAATATGCGCAACACCATCATCAAGTGTGGTGGCGAGGTGCATTTCCAAACTAAGATGATTAGATTGATCTTGGCGAGCGATGGAAAGAAGATTGCTGCCATGGATGCAGCCACAGCCGACCGTGTGATAGGAGTGGAGGCTGTCAATCTGCTGACGGGAGCCGAGGAAACTTATCGTGGACCAGTCATCCTGGCCACGGGTCATAGTGCTCGCGACGTGTATCGCTATCTAGCTTCATCGAAGATAGAAATCGAGGCTAAGGGCATCGCCGTGGGTGTTCGCTTAGAGCATCCTTCGCAGCTCATCGACCAAATTCAGTATCACAACAAGCAGGGCAGGGGCAAATATCTGCCTGCTGCGGAATACAGTTTTGTTACCCAAGTGGATGGTAGGGGTGTGTATAGCTTCTGCATGTGTCCTGGTGGCTTTGTGATTCCCGCTGCCACAGGGCCTGAGCAGCTCGTGGTGAACGGTATGAGCCCTAGCAACCGAGGCACTGCTTGGAGTAATTCTGGTATGGTGGTGGAGACGCATCCCGAGGATGTTGTTCAGTTTGTGATGGAACACGGGGGGCCTGCTGGCTCTAAGGCTGGTTCGATTCCTTCGAATTCTGAAACAGGTTTCATCCCTTCTGAGGCAGAGACAGACAGTGCTGCCCGATTGACGGCGGATGATTTGGCTAAAGACCCTCTGGCCATGATGTATTTCCAACAAATCGTGGAGAGACAATGCTGGCAACAAGGAAATATGAAACAGACAGCTCCATCTCAGCGTATGGCCGACTTCGTGAACAATCGCTTGAGCTTTGATTTACCGAAGACAAGTTATGCGCCAGGAGTCATAAGCAGTCCTTTGCATTTCTGGATGCCACCTTTTGTCGCCAAGAGGTTACAGGAAGGATTCAAGACTTTTGGCAAGAATGCCCATGGTTTCCTCACCAACGAGGCCACTCTGATAGCAATGGAGACCAGAACTTCTTCGCCGGTACGTATCGTTCGTGATCGTGATACGCTCCAGCATGTTCGCCTTCAGGGACTTTTCCCTTGCGGCGAAGGAGCCGGTTATGCGGGCGGAATTGTTTCAGCGGGAGTGGATGGCGAGAGATGCGCCGAGATGTGTGCCGAGTATATGAAGCAGCTCTAACTTCCTAGTTGATCATACTAGACAATCAGGACAAAATAAAAAAGCAAGTAACATCTGGTCGTGTTACTTGCTTTTTTATTCTTCCTCTCTATCTATTTTCCTTGTCATTTACTCAGATTAGCAATTGTGGCAATCATAGCGGCGATACTTGACAGACTGCTACCCATACTCATGGTCTCTGCCATAGTCATCTTTCGTCTCATCTTGGAAGGTACCACGATTTCGCATCCAGGTTGAGCCTTGGCTCCGTGTCCCACCTTAGCCACCTTTCCATTCATATAGATGATGTAAGCCTTGCTCTTGTTAGCATCGGCAGCAAATCCGCCTGCTTCGTCGATGTAGCTTGCCACGCTCTTGCCCTTTTCATAGGCCACAGTATTTGCATACATCACAGAGCCATTGATCTTCACCGTACCATTATATTGAGGCACTATCAGCCGGTCGCCCTCACGCAATATCATGTCTGCATCGCTTCCCGGGTGTTTTAATGCTTCTGCCAAGTCTATGCCCACTGGATATTCGTCGGGTACAGTAAACTTCTGCAAGTCTGCGTTCTGCGCATCCTTAGCTGTCTGTGTGATGGCACTGGCATTGTTGCTGCTTGCCGCCAACTGTAAGAGGTTCTTTTGCTGTTGCTCTCGTTGCATCTTGAGCACCGCTTCCATTCTTGTCCTTTCAGCCTCATTAGCTTTGCGCATCAGTCTCGCTCCCTTGATGTAAGCTTGTCCTGTGCTACCTCCAGCCTTCTTGAAGAGGTCGCTGAGACGGGCATTGCGGCGGTCGAGGGTGTAAATGCCCCCGAACATCACCTCTCCTTCTATCTCTACATTCTGCTGTTCGGTATAGGCGGGACTCTTGCGGATGCTGACCTCGTCAAACGGGAGAAGCTTGAATCCCGGTGTGCCATCCACCACGAACCCATCTTTTAGCGAGAGGGTAAAGGTCTGTGCTATGATACTGTCGGGCTGGGTCGCCTTAGGGTCAGTCACTCTTCTGCTCACCAGTACATTGATGGTCGAAGCCTTGTCTGTGAGTCCTCCGGCTTGCAGCACGAAATCCTCGATGGTTTCATTCTCTGCGTATTTGTATGTGCCTGGATATTGCACTTCGCCTCTTATCGTGATGGTTCTCTCAGATATCTTGTCTTGTCTCGTAGGGATGAAGAGCACATCGTTCTCCTTTAGCGGAATGTCGGCTACAGAACCATCCATAATACCGGCGATGTCGATGGCTATCACCTCAAGGGTTCGGTCTGGCTTCATTCGGTGCATCACGGCGCGAGCTGTAAAGGCATCTTCTGTCAAGCCCTCGGCATGTTGCACAAGGGTGCGCACGCTATTGATTTGCTCTCCCAGGTTATACATGCCTGGTCGGAACACTGCACCTTTGATTTCTACCGTGTTCGCATACCTAGGCAAGATGGAATCCACGCTCACCGAGTCGCCATCGTCTATCCTGAAGTTAGAATAGTCGAATTCATCCACATTATAGATAGCATACTCGCGCCCTGTCTTGCGATTCACACGAACGGATTTTTTGTAGGCATCGCCTGTGAATCCGCCAGAATATTTCAAGAGAGACTGAATGCTCTCGTTTCTTTTCATCTCGTAAATCATAGGGCGTTTGACCTTGCCTGCCACCGTTACCAGACAGTCGTAAGGTCCTACCACGATGACATCATTGTCTGCCAATCGAACATTGCCCGTAAGCTTGCCATTCAGAATGTAATCGTAGATGTCAACCACTGTTACCAGTTTGTTATGACGATACACTTTGATGTTGCGCAATGTACCCAGGTCGTTGGTTCCGCCTGCCATATAGAGCGCATGGAAGACTGTGGCAAAAGCCGAAAGGGTATAGGTGCCTGGTATCTTTACCTCGCCCATCACATTTACCATGATGGTTTTGGTTTGCCCCACGGTCAATTTGATTTTGCTAGAGCGATAGCGACTGCCCAACGTACTGCGGAGTCGGGCATTGGCTTGCGCTACCGAGAGTCCTGCCACATTCACGGGACCGTAACCCTCGATGGTTACATCGCCGTCGGGTGACACTGTGCTCTCTATAGTCTTTTGCGAGGCTCCATAGATGTCGATGATGACAGCATCGCCAGCCCCCAGGCGATAGTTCTGAGGTGTGGCAATATTCATATTGGGCTCGAAACTCAACTCCTTGTTGTTGAAGATGTCCCTGCCAAATACCTTTTTCTTCTTTGTCTCTCTTTCGGCGAGCAGACGTTTTACCAGCATAGCCGTGTCGGGGATGATTCCGTCCATCTCGTTTTGAAAGTCCATATATTCTTCGTCGTTTTCGTCGAAAGTATGCCTGTATTTCTCGTCTTTTGGAGCGGCTATTCTGTAATTGGAGTAATTCTGCGACTCAGAGTTAATCCCCTTTCCATAATCTTCACGAGCCTTTCCGTTGTTAGCACGTAGTCGAGACGTATCCTTGTTGGGCACTTCGGTTGAGGTTTTGGTTACACCTCCTTGTTTCATCTGCCTTTCATACTTTTCTCTTACGCGTCTAATCTGGGATATATCCACTCCTTGTTGCATCAGCTTGGTGACAATTTGTGCATTCGATGTCCCTTTTTCGTGCTCTTTGACCACCAGCCTCATCACTTGATCGTCCGACATTGTGGATGTTTGGGCTTGCAAATGTGATGTTCCCATTATTGCTAATAGGAGGAATAGGATATATTTCTTCATTTTATATGAATTTTTATGATTACTTTTGTATGAAATTTCGACTCTGAGTAGAGAAAGAGACCGATAAATAACTTTGTGCTATCTAAAATAGTTCCAAGATCTTATCTAGAACCTTCTCGATTTTTGATGAGTCGTTGACCTCGTTGAGCTTTTGGTTGATTTTTTCTTCCATCTTCTTGCTCACCTTGTCTGCTGCCTTGTCAAGAGCTTTAGCAGCCTTGTCTTCCAATTTCTTTTGCACTTTTGCTCCCAAGTCGTCGTTATCGGCTGAGGTGCTACTGTTGTCGCCGGAGCTATTCTCATCCACATTGTCTTGGGTGGCATCATCATACGATGATGTAGATGAAGAGCCGTTATTATAGCCCTGTTCGTCATTCGAAGATGATGAGGATTCCTCTATTTGCAGGTTGTCATTATTTTCCAGAGCCTTTACCATATCGTCGGCATTCATCGTATATACTTTTCCTAGAATACCGAAACTGATGGTGTGATCCTTTCCGTCAAGATTTACACTACCCGTAGAGCATACGATATAGTTGTGGTATTCGAAGAGTTGGTCCATAGCTTCGCCCATCACGTTGTCGGCCATCATCTTCGCCACGGAACGTAGTGCCTGCGAGAAAAAGTTGTTGTCGGTGGTCGAAGTAGCTTTCTCGATAGCTTTGCCTGCTTCTGTGCGCACCTTCTCCTTGTGGGCTTCTGCGCTTGGGTTGGTAAAGGCAAGCATGGCGATGATGAAGACGATGAGGCCGATGATAACTTTTAGGGCGAAATGTCCCTTCTTATTATTCTTTGGAGCCGACTGATAAGCCTCTTGTTGGGGCTGCTGGGAGAAGTTGGGAGGAACCGTTCCGTTGTTATGATAAAATCCTGTGTTGCCTCTGTTTGTGTTGAATCCAGTGCTTTCCCTGCTAGTGTTGAAACCTGTGTTCCCGCCATTAGGGTTGAAACCGTTATTGGCAGAATTGTTCATGTTGTTGGTTGCTTGGTTCTGCTTGTCAGCCTCTACAGCCTCCAATACGGCTTTCATATCATCTACTTTCCAGGCAGGTGTCCAGTCGGCCATGCCTTGTTTCCAAACCAATGTTTCAGGGGTAATTCCTTTCTGCACAAGTTGGTCAAGGCTAAACGGACCCGCTTGTTGTCCATTATTGTCGATTATAAAATATTCCATATCCAAAATAATCTTATTCTATAGAATTTTTCTTTCTAGATTTCTTGTTTTTTGTTCTGTTTTGTTCTTTTCGCACTTCATTCTTCTTACCACACTTTTAGAAATTCACTTTTGTATTTGTCCTTAGTGTGTAGCTTTCCACCAGCCTGTCTTTTCTCTTCCCTTGGTGGCTACGCTGTGCTGGCTAGGATCTGAGATAGAAAGTCCGCTATAATTTTTCACCTTGAAACTTGTGCCGTATATCCCTCCTTTTAGAGCTGTGTAAGCCTCATCGGTGTGAGCCGCAGCCTTTACGGTGAGCTTCATCTGCGCCGTATATTGGTCTTTCAAGTAGCCACTAGGATAGAGACTATCTACATACACCGACATGTCGTAGAAAAGGTTGGGAGAGAAACCGTCGAGTGGTTGGATGGAGTCGAGTGGTACGGTGGATGAGAGTGTGTATTTACTGTTGATTTCCTTCATCACACTTGCAAGCTTATCCATCTGCCGACAGTCGATGGCAGCCATGTTGCAGTAGGGTTGGTCGCTCGTCTGATAGAAGTTCACGATGCCGCTCACGATGCCTGAGTAGTTCGGGGTTGCAGAGTTGAGGTAGCTCCATATTGTACGGTAAGGAACGCCCGCACCCATTACTTCGCTACTCGACGAAATCATGTAGTTGGTGACATCCTTCAGTTCGTAGGCCGTCTCCACGTTCCCCATGTAACAGGCATCGAAGAGAATGTATTGCATCTTGATGCCGCTCATTTTGATTCCCTCAGCCAATGTGCTTACGTCGATGGCGTTGTCGCTCAGGCTCACGCTACCAAAGAATCGAGTAAGGGGCAGGTTGGGGTCTGTTCCAAACTGGATGCCACTGAAACTGTCTTTATTGAGGCTGGCGGAATTGTTCTTCCTGCTGGGATTGCTTTTATCGCCAGAATAGTTTCCTAGCTGAGGACGGGCATTGTATGGGTAGTTTACCCAGTCGCTGGAGTAAGTCCATCCACAGCCATGGGCTCCCACGACGAGGGCATAGTTGAGCGCCTCGGCATTTTGCTTCACCTCATTCAGTACGTCGGCAAATCCCTCGGCGGTGCAATAGTCGTTGCCCTCGTAAGTTTTCACTGGCACTCGGCTCACGGTTTTGGTGGTGGCATCATACTGTAGGTCGTAGACTGTGCTCTGGTTGTATTTGTCGCTGAAGAAGAGCATCACACGAGAGTTGGTGAGTCCCTTCTTGTCGATGATGCCCTGGCAGATGCTATCTACATTTTGCTTGAGATAAGATGTCAGCCCGGATGTATTGGTGCCGCCCGTCCAAGGATAGAACACGAGGATGGTCTGCTTATTGACGCTGTCCACGTCAAAAGCCTCATCGCTGCAACTGCAGAAGGTTGAGGTCAGCGTAAGCATACTTATCAAAAAGGTGAAAAGCTTCTTCATCTATTTGTTGGGTTAAATGTAAATGAATTAAAGAAGCTAAAGAAGTTATGCGATTCAATCGCTGGAAGCAACAGCCGTTAGACCCTAGCTTCTTTAACTCCTATAACTTCTTTAACTCCTTGATATTTTAAATAAAATGTTACTTCTTCTTAAGCTCCTCAATGGTTGCCTTGAGGGCTGCGATTTTCTCCACGGAGTCGCTTTCCTTTTTGCGTTCCAGGGCCACTACCTTCTCTGGTGCATGAGCCACGAAGTTCTCGTTACCGAGCTTCTTGCGAACGCCCATGAGGAAGCCTTCGAGATGCTTGAGCTGTGCCTCTGCCTTCTCGATCTCGGCAGCCACGTCGATGAGGTCGCCCAATGGTACTGCAAATTCGTCGGTTCCTACCATAAAGCTAGATGCATCGGCACTCTTCTCGGCGATGACCTCAATCTTATCGAGGTTACCCATTTTGAGAGTTACGTCGTTGTAAGCCTCGAAGTCGTTCTTGCCCACTACCTGAAGGGTCAACTGCTCTTTCTGAGCGATGTTCTTTTGGTTGCGAACGGTACGAACGCCTGCGATAATCTGCTTCACGTTCTCGATGTCGGTGGTAAGCTTGATGTCGTCGGCTGTAGGAGCAGGAATCTCCAACTTCTCACGCATGATGCTCTCGCCGTCCTTGCGCTCATAGATATGCTGCCACAACTCCTCGGTGATGAATGGCATAAATGGATGAAGCATCTTCAAGAGAGCGTCGAAGAAACGCAAGGTCGCATCGTAGCTCTTCTGGTCGATAGGCTGACCGTATGCAGGCTTCACCATCTCTAAGTACCAAGATGAGAACTCATCCCAGAACAATTTATAGACAGTCATCAATGCCTCGGATATACGATACTCCTTAAACTGCTTCTGCATCTCCTCATTTACCTCCTTGAGCTTGGCGTCGAACCATTTCACAGCGATTTCTGCGCTCTTAGGCTGCTGGATGTCGGCAGTCTCCCAGCCTTTGACGAGGCGGAAGGCATTCCAAATCTTATTGTTGAAGTTACGTCCCTGCTCGCAGAGGCTCTCGTCGAAGAGGATGTCGTTGCCTGCTGGGGCAGAGAGCATCATTCCCATACGAACACCGTCGGCACCAAACTTGTCGATGAGGTCGAGTGGGTCTGGAGAGTTACCGAGGCTCTTGCTCATTTTGCGACCGAGCTTGTCACGAACGATACCTGTGAAGTAAACGTGCTTGAATGGCATCTTGCCACGATACTCGTAGCCTGCCATAATCATACGTGCCACCCAGAAGAAGATGATGTCTGGACCCGTAACCAAGTCGCTGGTAGGGTAATAGTAGTTGATCTCCTCATTGTCTGGATGCTCGATGCCATCAAACAAAGAGATAGGCCACAACCAAGAAGAGAACCATGTGTCGAGGCAGTCACTTTCCTGCTCCAAGTCCTCTGCCTTTACGTTGGCGTTCTTCTCCTGAGCCATCTTCAGAGCTTCTTCAGCGGTCTCGGCAACAACAAAGTCTTTCTTGCCGTTGTTGTCGAAGTAGTAGGCAGGGATGCGATGTCCCCACCAGAGCTGACGGCTGATGCACCAGTCCTTGATGTTCTCCAGCCAGTGACGGTAGGTGTTCTTATACTTCTTAGGATAGAACTCGATGTCGTCGTCCATAACAGGAGGAAGGGCAATGTCTGCGAAATGCTGCATCTTGAGGAACCACTGTGTAGAGAGCTTTGGCTCGATAGGCACATTGGTGCGCTCGGAGAATCCCACCTTATTATTATAGTCCTCTATCTTCTCCATAAGTCCAGCGTTCTGGAGGTCGATGGCAATCTGCTTGCGTACGTCCATGCGATCCTGCCCCACGTACATGCCGGCTGCCTCGCTGATGGTACCGTTATCATTGAAGATGTCGATGGTTTCCAAGCCATGCTTCAAGCCGAGGGCGTGGTCGTTCACATCGTGGGCAGGAGTAACCTTCAAGCATCCTGTACCAAACTCAATGTCAACGTAAGAGTCCTCGATGACAGGAATTTCGCGGTTAACGAGAGGCACAATTACATGCTTGCCCTTCAGCCAAGTATTCTTCTTGTCTTCTGGGTTGATGCACATGGCAGAGTCGCCCATGATGGTCTCTGGACGTGTGGTGGCTACCACAGCGTAGTAACCCTTTTCGTCCTTGTGCATCACGTTGCCTTCATCCATCTGCTTGCAGTCCTGCTCCACCACATAGTACTTCAGATAGTAGAGCTTGGAGTGCTCGTCTTTATAGATTACCTCCTCATCGCTAAGGGCAGTCTGAGCCTTAGGATCCCAGTTTACCATGCGTACGCCACGATAGATGAGTCCTTTCTTATAAAGGTCGCAGAACACATGGATGACAGCGCGAGAGCGAGTCTCGTCCATCGTGAATGCTGTACGGTCCCAATCACAGCTAGCGCCAAGCTTGCGGAGCTGCTTGAGGATAATGCCGCCATGCTCGTGTGTCCAGTCCCAAGCGTGCTTGAGAAACTCCTCACGGGTGAGGTCTGTCTTCTTGATGCCCTGTTGTGCGAGGCGGTTTACAACCTTGGCCTCTGTGGCGATGCTGGCGTGGTCGGTGCCCGGAACCCAACATGCGTTCTTACCCTCCATGCGCGCACGGCGCACGAGAATATCCTGGATTGTATTGTTGAGCATGTGGCCCATGTGGAGCACACCCGTCACGTTAGGTGGTGGGATGACCACAGTATAAGGTTCACGACCATCTGGCTTGGAGCTGAAGAGCTTGTTGTCGAGCCAGTACTGATACCATTTACTTTCCACTGCTTGTGGATCGTACTTACTTGCTAATTCCATTGTTTATATCTATGTTTTTATTCTTTTTTCTTTATTTCATATAAAAAACGGTGCAAAGATACTAATTTTTGGGCGAAAATCATTATCTTTGCAGCATAAATTATCAATTTTTGCATAAACTATAGTAAAGTATGGTGAGTAATGCAGTAAAATAGGTCACGGAATAGCAAAGCCGGGGAAGAACGTAATAATAATTTGTAATAGACTTTGATAAAATAAAATGCATACAAGAGAAGAAAAACTGGCGGCATTCAGCCGTTTGATGGATGTGCAGGATCGCCTGCGCCTCCAGTGTCCATGGGACAAGAAGCAGACTTTTGAGAGTCTTCGCCCGAACACCATCGAGGAGACTTTCGAACTTTGCGATGCGCTTATGAAGCGAGATTACAAGGATATTAAGAAAGAATTGGGTGATGTCTTGGAGCATGTGATGTTTTATAGCATTATTGGCAGGGAAGACGAAGAGTTTGACATTTGCGATGTTTGTAATCAGGAGGCGGACAAGTTGATGTTCCGCCATCCATTTATCAACTGGAAGGAAGAAGGCAATTGGACTGTCTCCAACCCCGACATGTATATCAACGACGAGGGGCAAGTGGTGTATCGCAGCTCTTCTGACGAGACTACAGCTTTGGGTGAGAACAAACCCAAGACTGCTGCTGGCGTGGAGAAGACCTGGGAGCAAATTAAGCAACAGGAGAAGGATGGCAACGAGCGAGTATTGAGCGGCGTGCCTAATTCCCTCCCTTCCCTCATCAAAGCTTATCGCATACAGGATAAGGCACGCAACGTGGGCTTTGATTGGAAGGAGAAGGAAGATGTGTGGGACAAGGTGCAGGAAGAACTTGAGGAACTTAAAGTGGAACTAGCCAAGGATGACAAGGAAAATTCAACCCAGGAACTTGGTGATTTCCTCTTTTCGGTTATCAATGCCGCTCGTTTGTATAAGCTTAATCCAGACAATGCCCTGGAGAAGACAAACCAGAAATTCATCCGCCGTTTCAACTATGTGGAAGACCATTCCATCAAACAAGGTAAAAACTTGAAGGATATGACCTTGGAAGAAATGGATGAACTATGGGATGAAGCTAAGAGACAAGAGAAGAAAGAATAAAACTTTAAGATTTAATATATGATGAAAAGATTAGTTTATATGGTGCTGGCTGTGGGTATGCTTTTCGCTGCCAACAGCTGCAAGGATAAGAAGTCGGCACAGGTGATTACTACCAATGACTCCATAGACGTGGATGATGCTGCCAATGACTCAACGATATATGGCGTGTGTGGAGAAGGAACCTCCATGCACAGCTTGGAGTTGATTTCCGACGAGGGAGATACGCTCACCGTCTTCATTGACGACGAACAGCCCGACATCGTGCAAGGTGGGTTGTTGGCGGGCGACCGTATTGCCCTCATTGGCTATAAGGCACAGGATGGCGAGATGGTGGCACAGAAAGTCATCAATTTGACTTCCTTGCTGGGTAAATGGACTTCGCTTGACAAGAACTTCGACATCATGGAGGGTGGCGAGGTAAAGAACAATGTGAAGGCAGAGACCAACCCTTGGACAACTTGGAAGATACTGAATGGCAAGCTCTTGCTCAACAAGGATACTTTCGCCATCGACAAGCTCGGCTCCGACAGCTTGATGTTGGAGAACACACAGGGCATTTATGTTTTCAAGCGCCAGGAGTAAGATGGGGGAGAATCCATTTATTGATGGATGTCTTTCTCGTTTAATACGTTTAGTAGATGTTTCTATAAATTATCATTTCAATTGGAACCATTTAAAATACATATTTTAGGGTGTGGTAGTGCGCTGCCCACCCTCAGGCACAATGCTTCCTCGCAACTCATCGAGCTGCGAGGAAAGTGCTTTATGGTGGATTGTGGCGAAGGAGCACAGATGCAATTTCGCCGCTCGCACATCCACTTCTCCAAGCTCAATGCCATTTTCATCACCCACATGCATGGCGATCATTGTTTCGGTTTGATGGGGTTGTTGTCCACTTTGGGTATGCTTGGGAGAACTTCTAAGTTAAGAATCTATGCGCCAAAGGAATATGAAACTCTGTTCAAGCAACAAGTGGAGTTCTTTATGCAGACTATGGAGTATGAGATGGAGATGATACCTGTGGATACGGAAAAGTCGCGGGTGATCTACGAGGACCATTCGCTCACTGTCGAGACTGTACCTTTGCAGCATAGATTGCCTTGTTGCGGCTACATTTTCAGGGAGAAGCCTACGCTGCCCCATATTCGTAGGGATATGATAGATTACTGTGGCATTCCTGTGAGCCAAATCAATAATATCAAAAATGGAGCAGACTGGACCAATGAGGATGGTGACGTAATTCCGAACGCACGTCTCGTAGTCCCAGCAGACCCACCACGCAGCTATGCTTATATGAGCGATACCCGCTACATTCCGAATCTTTGGGAAAAGGTGAAGGGCGTAACCTTGCTCTACCACGAAAGCACCTATACCTCGGAGCATGAGGACAGGGCTAAGCTCTATAACCATAGTACTGCGCAACAGGCTGCAATGGTGGCTAGGGATGCCAAGGTGGGCAAGTTGTTGCTAGGGCACTATAGTGCCCGTTATAACAATGAGCAGGTGCTGCTCGACGAAGCGAAAGATGTTTTCCCGGAAAGCTATTTAACCAATGAGGGGATGGTCATCTCCGTATAGAGGAAAAGTATTGTATATTATTCCAGCCTCTTAAGTGAGAAAAACTGGATTCAAAGGGAAAATATTTGTTTTTTTGATGCAAGGTTTTTCAGGTATGTTCGTTTAAAGAGTAAAAGTAAGGAGAAAATTGGAAACAGAAAAGGAACTTCTCGATGACATCAATAGCGGCAGTAGGATGGCGATGCATAGGCTGTACGATCGCTATGTAGGATATGCCATGGCTGTAGCGCTGCGGTATGTCCCTCTGCGTGATGATGCCGAGGATGTGGTTCAGGATAGTTTTGTGAAGGTTTTCTCTAGCATTGCCCATTTCGAGTTTCGTGGGGAAGGTTCTTTGAAAGGATGGTTGCTTCGCATAGTGGCTAATGAGGCAGTTGGGTTTATGAGGAAGCAGAGCCGCATCACTTTCGTTGATGATATTCCCGATGCTGTGGAGGAGGAAACGCCAGAGGTAGATCGAGTGCCGCCAGAAGAGTTGACGAGGATGATAGGAGAACTTCCTGATGGTTATCGATTAGTGCTCAATATGTTTGTGTTTGAGCAGCTCAGTCATAAGGAGATAGCCGAAAGACTGGGCATTAAGGAAAGTTCGTCCGCATCCCAGTTTCTCAGAGCGAAGAAACTCTTGGGCAAAAAAATTAAAGATTATTTGGAAAATGGTTCGCCGCAGAAATCTGCAAATACTTCGTCGTTGATAGCAATGGGTGATCCGTCTGACAAACCATTAAATGATTCATTAAACAATTTTTTAAACGAAAAAAAATATGAGTAACAACGATTGGACAACCAAACTTCACAATCAACTGGCAGATTTTCAAGAACCTGTCAGCAAGGATTTGTGGGCTGGCATCGAACAATCGCTGGCTCAAATGGAAACCGAGAACATGCCTCAGCATAGCAGCAGAAAGATTTCTCTTTACAGGTGGTCAGCAGTTGCAGCTGCGGTTGTTTTGCTGGCTGTAGGGGGGAGCTATGTCTATTTGCAGCAATCTGGCACACCAACGTCTAGCCATCTCTCAGCCTCTAGTCGTTCCTTGGCATGTGGTCATTCCGCCGCCTCAGATCATTTTTCCGCATCTAGTAGGGGAATTTTGGCGGAATCTAGCAATATTGATTTACCGGAAATACAATCCCCTTTGCCTGTTACTTCCGCTTCGTCCCCTTCATCGGCTACAACGTTAACAACTACCAAGTATGATGATGTTTCGAAATCCACAAATGCTTGTGGCGTTATGGAAACATCTGAAGTGGCAGATTCAGTTGCTGGTGCTAATGGCGCATCGGAAATGCAATTGGCTTTGGCAAGAACGTCAAGCACTTCGCAGGTCGCTTCATCTTATGTCGTTTCTCGTCATGGTGAAGGCAACTCAGGTTGGGCGGTAAAACTCTATGCAGAGAATCTGAAGCCAGAGGGCATAGGAGGCTTTTCTGGTTCTGGTGACGCTGCCGGCGGACCAAGCTCTGGTGTTTTGTCAGCCCCTGTGCCTGGAATCGTTGCCAATCCATCTGAGGGTGCCGATAATGGCGTGAATTATTTGCTTGCATCTTATAGAAGTGTTCAGAAGACTAGTCTAGGCGATGCGAAGCACCATGCCCCTGTTTCTGCGGGTGTGCAAGTGGCATTTGGTATAGCACCCCGTTTGTCGTTGAGCACTGGCGTAGTCTATACATATACATCTTCTGATTTCAAGCCCTACTACAGCAATAGTTACAGCATCCATCAGGTGCTTCACTATGTAGGTGTTCCTTTAGGTGTAAATTATGAATTTTGGCGAAGCAATGACTTTCATGCTTATGTGATGGCTGGTGCAGAAGCTGATTGGAATGTAAAGAATCATACCGAGGAGAACGGAGAAGAGAAAGAGTTTGTAAAGCGAGACAGAACACAGTTCTCGGGCAAGGTTTCGCTAGGAGCGCAGTACGACATCACGTCGAAGTTGGGATTATATGTTGAACCTGGTATGAAATATTATTTCGATAACGGCAGCGAGATAGAGAATACTTTCAAGGATAAGAAGTTAAACTTCAATTTCCAATTCGGACTCAGATTTAATCTGTAATCTTAATCACGC
>DBLF01000114.1:0-25521 GCA_002297965.1 Candidatus Segatella papionis | reverse complement strand
AAAATCTGTTAACGAAGATCTTAATTTTTCAAACTCATAGTTTTTTTCCCGGAAAGCTCATAGTTTTATCGGTATGAATTCATTGTGTCCTTTTGGGGAGTTTTGCGTTACGTTACAGTTGTTACAGTTTTCAAAATGCAATCATTATCTTAAACTAAATTTTACTATATATATTAATATATATAGTAATTAAATTATATACTTTTTCACAAAGAGAGAAAACATGAGAAAATGGACAAAAAAACTGTAACAACTGTAACGTAACGCCTAACTCGTCCTATTTTTTTACAACTTTTTACAACATTTCGTAGCTGTATGTTCTGTAACTATAACTTCTTTTTCCGTTGTTTCATCAGTCGTTCGTTCATGTTGAGTGCTGCTTTTCTGCCGTCACCCATGGCGAGAATCACAGTGGCACCACCTCTCACAATGTCGCCCCCAGCATAGATTTCCTCTTGGGAACTCTGCATCTGCTCATTTACTACGATGGTATTCTTGCGTCCTAGCTCCAAGCCTTCTATGCTCTGAGGAACTAGAGGGTTAGGGCTTACACCTACAGCCACAATAACCTGGTCGCACTCCAATGTCACGGTCTCGTCTGTAGCCTCTGGGCGACGGCGGCCGCTAGCGTCTGGTTCGCCCAGTTTCATCACGTCGAGTATCACAGCCTTGACAGCTCCCTGCTCGTCAGCCTCATATTCTTTCGGGTTGTGCAGTGTCATAAAGTGTATGCCTTCCTCCTTGGCGTGTTTTACTTCTTCCAGACGTGCAGGCATCTCAGCTTCCGAGCGACGGTACACCAATGTTACATCAGCACCTAGTCGTTTGGCGGTTCTGCAGCTGTCCATGGCTGTGTTGCCACCGCCCACTACTACCACATTCTTGCCCAGGTTGATAGGGGTGTCGCTATGTGGATTGGCAGCGTCCATCAAGTTTACTCGGGTAAGATACTCGTTGGATGACATAATGTTGAGTGCATTCTCACCCGGAATGTTCATAAAGTTAGGCAACCCAGCTCCTGAACCTACGAAGATACCTTTGAACCCCTGCTCGTTCAGGTCTTTCACCGAGATGGTCTTACCTACGATGCAGTCGGTAACAAACTTTACACCCATCTTCTGCAGGTTCTCTATTTCAACATCCACAATGGCGTTTGGCAAACGGAATTCAGGTATGCCATATTTCAAAACGCCACCTATCTCGTGCAAGGCTTCAAATACAGTTACATCGAACCCCTTTTTCGCCATGTCACCCGCAAAACTTAAACCAGATGGTCCCGATCCTACCACGGCTACCTTGATGCCGTTGTTCTCGTCGCATGGAGGTACACTGATGTTGCTACTCTGACGCTCGTAGTCGGCGGCGAATCTTTCCAGGTATCCGATAGCTACGGCAGGCTCGTTCATTTTAAGGTGTACGCATTTGCTCTCACACTGCTTCTCTTGAGGACAAACTCTACCACATACGGCGGGTAGGGCTGATGTATCTTTCAGCACTTTTGCTGCGGCGAGGAACTGTCCACGCTCGATGTTCTTGATAAATGATGGTATGTTGATGCTCACTGGGCATCCCTCCATGCAGGTTGGTCTAGGACAGTCTAGGCATCGCTTTGCCTCGGTCATGGCCATTTCCTTGGTCAGTCCGATGTTTACCTCTTCCGTGCGAGTGGTGGCACGGTATTTCGGGTCTAGTTCTGGCATCTTTACACGCTCGATGGCTGTGCGTTCCTTTGCTTTTATCGAACTTCGTAACTCCTTGCGCCAAGCTGCGTTACGGTCTGTCAATATATCGATACATTCATCTGTTGGCACCACGTCCATCGTCACATCGGTAGTCTCCTTTTTCTTCTGTGCGTGCACGGTAGACAAATGCTCCTCAAAGTGCTCCATCTCCTCTCGTTCGGCATTACGGAAAGTACCCATGCGTTTGAACATTTCGTCCCAATCTACCTTAGCGCCATCAAACTCAGGACCGTCGATGCACACAAATTTGGTTTTCCCACCTATGGTGAGTCGGCAAGCACCACACATACCTGTACCATCTACCATGATTGTATTGAGCGAAACATCGGTAGGCAATTGATATTTCTGGGTGAGGAGGCAGCAGAACTTCATCATAATGGGGGGACCGATGGCAAATACCTTGTCGATGTGTTCCTGCTTGATGAGCTTTTCTATACCTACGGTTACCACTCCTTTCTCGCCATAGCTGCCATCATCGGTCATAATAATCAGTTGGTCGCTCGACTGGCATACCTCGTTCTCCATGATGACTAAGTCTTTGCTTCTGCCTGCAATGACAGAGAGCACTCGGTTGCCCGCTGCCTTCAGTGCTTTGATGATAGGGAGCATTGGAGCCACACCAACGCCACCTCCTGCACAAATCACGGTGCCGAAGTTCTCGATATGAGTGGGGTTTCCTAGTGGACCTACTACATCTTGGATTTCATCTCCTTCGTTCAGTGCACAGAGCTTGGTAGAGGAGAGACCCACTTTTTGCACCACGAGGGTGATGGTTCCTTTCTCTATATCTGCATCAGCGATGGTGAGTGGCATACGCTCACTGTTGGTGTCCACACGGATAATGACGAAATTGCCAGCCTTGCGACTTTTGGCGATGAGAGGTGCTTCTACATCGAAGCGGTAAACCTTCTCTGAATATTGTATTTTTCTGATAATCTTGTTCATTGGCTATTGTGTTTCGTTGTGTTACTTATTGTTGATGATAGATGATGTCTTGTTAGACTCATCTTTTTTTCTTTTGCTAGTTGTTTCGTGTTTGCTGGTATTATAAAGCAAAAGGATAACGTCGGCCGCCTTTTGTAGTAGCCGAAGTTATCCTCGTACTTATATGTTATAATGTTTTATATGAGATTACTCGAAGTTCTTGTCGTCGAGCATGTCGAAGCCGCAGTATGGTACCAATACCTTAGGAACGCGGATTCCCTCAGGGGTCTGGTTGTTCTCCAAGATAGTGGCAACAATTCGTGGCAATGCGAGAGCTGAGCCGTTCAATGTATGGCAAAGCTCAATCTTTTTGTCGTCAGCGTGGCGATAACGACAGTGGAGGCGGTTGGCTTGATAACTCTCGAAGTTGGATACAGAAGATACTTCCAACCAACGTTTCTGTGCTGCGCTCCATGTCTCGAAGTCGTAGCAGATAGAAGAGGTAAAGCTCATGTCGCCACCACAGAGTCGAAGAATGTGATAAGGCAACTCCAACTTCTTAAGAAGTCCCTCTACGTGGTCGAGCATTTCCTTCAAGCTCTCGTAAGAGTGACCTGGCTTGTCGATACGAACAATCTCCACCTTGTCGAATTGGTGTAAGCGGTTCAAACCACGTACATCTTTACCATAGCTACCAGCCTCGCGACGGAAGCAAGCTGAGTAAGCGCAACGCTTGATAGGGAGATCCTTCTCGTCGAGGATAACATCGCGGAAGATGTTAGTTACAGGAACTTCAGCTGTAGGGATGAGGAAGAGGTTGTCGAGATTAGCGTGGTACATCTGGCCCTCCTTGTCTGGCAACTGACCGGTGCCACGACCAGAGTCTTCATTTACCACGTATGGAGGTTGAATCTCCAAATATCCGCTCTTGCGAGCCTCGTCGAGGAAGAAAGCCTCCAGGGCACGCTGGAAACGAGCCATCTTGCCAATATATACAGGGAAACCTGCACCTGTAATTTTCACGCCGAGGTCGAAATCCACGAGGTTATACTTTTTCAAGAGATCCCAATGGCAGAGAGCGTCAGGGGCAAGATTTGGCTTTTCGCCACCTTCTTTCACTACCACGTTGTCGGCTGCGTCCTTTCCCTCAGGAACCTCGTCGCAAGGTATGTTAGGGATTTCGAGCAACTGGTTGGTCATATCGTTTTGGGCTTTCTCCATGATCTCTTCGAGAGCCTTCGCGTCAGCCTTGAGATTGGCTACCTGAGCCTTGGCACTCTCAGCCTCCTCTTTCTTGCCTTCCTTCATCAGAGCACCAATTTGTTTGGCAAATTGGTTGGCCTGCTGTTTGTTGTTGTCTAACTTCTGCTGAGCCTCACGACGAATCTTGTCGTACTCTAAAACTTTCTCTACGGCCTCACGAGCATTAGGAAAATGCTTCTTTTCGAGACCTTTAACTACACGTTCAGTTTCTTCACTGATAAGTTTGAGTGTAAGCATAAAATGTCTTTTTTAATATTTAATTTCTATTTGAAGGCAAAATTACAAAAAATATTTGTGATAACGCAAACTTTTACTGACTTTTTTGTTTTTTTCTATTATAATATTTTTAATGTAGTGTTTTTATGTTGATATGTTTTTGGGAGAACACAGGGGGAAATCTCTATTCCAAGCTTTAGAATATATGTTCTACGCTTTAGGATATATGTTCCAAGCTTTAGAATAATTATGGTTCTATACGTAGGATATGTTTCCGGCAATGTAGGATAGAAAAATGTTTTATAGGTAGAAGAAATTAAATATACGAAGAAAGCCTGCTCTCTGGCGAGAACAGGCTTCTATGTTGTTTGTTTGGAATAGTTTTTTCTAAAACTTTAAAATTTAAGCGTCAGCTTTCTTGGTCTTCTCAGCGTAAACCTCTGGAGAGAGAACAGAAACTGTACTCTTGTCCTTGCGACCCTTATGGAAGTAAACGATACCGTCTGCGAGAGCATACAATGTATCATCCTTGCCCTGAGCTACATTCTCACCTGGGAAGTGCTTGTTACCACGCTGGCGAACGATAATGTTACCTGCGATGATGCTCTGACCACCCCAGATCTTAACGCCTAATCTTTGTGAAGCTGATTCACGGCCGTTCTTAGAACTACCAACACCTTTCTTATGTGCCATTTTCTAATTCCTCCTAATTTTAAGCGATTACAGATTTGATTGATACCTCAGTGAACTGTGCACGGTGACCGTTCTTCTTGCGATAGTCCTTGCGGCGTTTCATCTTGAAGACGATAACCTTGTCACCCTTTACGAGTGGGTTCACTACTTCTACTACTACTTTTGCACCCTCTACAGCTGGTGCACCGACAGTGATTGTGCCGTCTTTGTCAACGAGCAAAACCTTGTCGAACTCAACAGTTTGGCCTGCCTCTACATCCTTGATGTGGTGAACGAAGAGCTTCTTGCCCTCTTCAGCCTTAAACTGCTGACCGTTAATTTCTACGATTGCGTACATTTAATTATTTATATAAACGGGTTTTTCCGCGAGGCGTCTAGCTTCGTGCCAGATCTTGACCGAGCCCCAACGAACTAAACTTTTTCTGTAATATTTGCCCAATCCATGAGCATTCGGTGTGCAAAGGTACGAACTTTCTCTGAAAGAAGCAAAAATAACTTCTTGGAATCATTGTGTTTTTAGAAGAATTAACAGTTTAGGCAGCTTAATGCCAAAATATTCACCTAATAATTAAAAAAAGCGACAACCTTCACAGGCTACCGCTCCAAATCTTCAATAGGTATTAGTTCCTTAAAGGCAAAAGATTGTATTCAGGATAACGTTTGCAAAGGTAATGAATTATTTTGAATTGAGCAAACTTTTACTCTGTTTTTATGTTTTTTCTTTTGTGCTTTCAATGGTATGGATGTAGAAACGAAAAAAGGCAGGAACTTTCCCAAGTTCCCACCTTTGACATGTTGAAGTATTATAGTATAAAACCATTTTTAGTTCTAGCTTTTTACGACTAGATTGTTATTTCTGCTTCTTGATTTTCTCCACGTAAGCGTCGATAACAGCTACGGCTGTGATATTCACGATGTCCTGTACGCTGCTCTCTGAGTCTGTGAAGTGGATAGGCTTGTTTAATCCCATCTGGATAGGACCGATAATCTCAGCTTCCGGATTCAAGCCTTGGAGAAGCTTGTATGCACCGTTGGCACTGCTCAGGTTAGGGAATACCAATGTGTTGACATCCTTGCCCTTGAGGCGAGAGAATGGATATTTCTCGTCGCGAAGCTCTTTGTTGAGTGCATAGTTAACCTGCATCTCGCCGTCGATGGCGAGGTTAGGGAACTCCTTCTGCATTTCTGCCACTGCCTTTTTAACTTTGACTGGAGAACCGGCATTGTCGGTGCCGAAGTTAGAGTAGCTCAACATAGCCATCACAGGCTCCTCGTTGAAGAACTTCACGGTGCCAGCTGAGAGCTTTGCAATGTCGGTCAGCACGTCCTCGTCTGGGTGGCGGTTGATCAATGTATCGGCGATGTAATATACGCCCTTTTGAGTATTGAGAATGTGCATAGTGCCGAAAGTCTTGTAACCATCACGGATGCCGATTACATCCTTTGCCACCTTGATGGTGTTGCTGTACTTGGTGTAGAGACCTGTAATGAAGGCGTCTGCATCGCCCTGCTCAACCATCGACATACCGAAGTAGTTGCGCTCGTACATCTTGTCGTAAGCTTCCTCGAAGCTATAGCCCTCACGAGCACGTTTTTCTGCCAGATGCTTGGCGAATTTGGCGCGGCGTCCCTGCTCGTTGTCGGCACGCATATCTACAATCTCTATATCGGAGAGATCGAGTTTCAAGCGGTTTGCCACACGGTTCAAACGATCAGGGTTGCCCAACAGAATAGGCTGGCAAATGCCCTCGTTCTTAGCCTGTACGGCAGCCTTCAGCATGGTAGGGTTCCCGCCTTCTGCGAATACTACGCGCTGTGGGTGGAGGCGTGCTGTGTCATGGAGCTTGCGGGTGAGCTTGGTCTCCTGTCCGAGCAACTGGCGCAATCCCTGCTTGTACTTCTCCCAGTCGGTGATAGGAGTGCGGGCTACGCCACTCTCCATAGCAGCTTTGGCAACGGCAGCTGACACCTCTGTGATCAAACGTGGATCCACAGGCTTTGGAATGAAATATTTAGGACCAAAGGTGAGGTCGTTTACGTGATATACGTCGTTCACTACGTCTGGCACTGGCTGCTTAGCCAAGTCGGCGATAGCATGAACTGCAGCCATCTTCATTTCTTCGTTGATGGCACGTGCGTGAACGTCGAGAGCACCACGGAAGATGTATGGGAAACCAATTACGTTGTTGATCTGGTTTGGATAGTCTGAACGACCGGTTGACATCAATACATCAGGGCGGCTAGCCATCGCATCCTCGTAGCTGATCTCTGGCACTGGGTTGGCCAGGGCAAACACGATAGGATTGTCGGCCATAGAGCGAACCATATCCTGTGAGAGCACGTTGCCCTTGCTGAGGCCTACGAATACATCTGCACCCTTAATGGCCTCTTCGAGTGTGTGAACGTCGCGGCGATCTGTGGCGAAGAGTTTCTTCTGCTCGGTAAGGTTCTCGCGGTCGCTGGTGATGACACCCTTGGAGTCGAGCATCACGATGTTCTTTACTTGCGCACCGAGAGCCACGTAGAGCTTGGTACAGCTGATGGCAGCGGCGCCTGCGCCGTTGACTACTATCTTGACATTCTTGATGTCTTTGCCTGCTACCTCCAAAGCATTCTTCAGTCCAGCAGCCGAAATGATAGCTGTGCCGTGCTGGTCGTCGTGCATCACAGGGATGTCGAGAGTCTTCTTCAAACGTTCCTCGATGTAGAAACACTGAGGTGCCTTGATGTCCTCTAGATTGATACCGCCGAAGGTTGGGGCGATCTTCTCTACAGTTTCACAGAATTTCTCTGGATCTTTCTCAGCGATTTCGATGTCGAATACATCCACTCCACCGTAGATTTTGAAGAGCAATCCCTTGCCTTCCATCACAGGCTTTCCGCTCATGGCGCCTATGTCGCCAAGTCCGAGCACGGCAGTGCCGTTGCTGATAACGGCAACCAGATTGCCTTTGTCTGTGTACTTGTAAACGTCGTCTGGGTTTTGCTGAATCTCCAAGCATGGGAATGCCACGCCAGGTGAGTAAGCAAGGCTCAGGTCTGTCTGTGTGTGATAAGGTTTTGTTGGCTTAACCTCAATCTTACCAGGACGGCCAGATTCGTGATATTCGAGCGCCGCCTCTTTTGTGATTTTTACCATAACAATATATTGGTTTAAAGTTTCTATTTCTTACAGATTGCCGCAAAAACGGATGAAATCCTAAAAGTTTATGCAAAGGTAATAAAAAACTTATTAAAATAAGATGGTTTTTTAATTTTTTTTGTAACTTTGCACAAAAAAAAGCTACAACCACGTGGATTTGCCACATGGATATGGCAGAAATATGTGTGAACAATCAGAAATACGAAGCAAAAAATGACAGAGTTTAATCAATATAGAAAGGATTTGCATGACAAAATCATCTCTTACGCCATGCCAGAGTTTTACCAGCGTGGCGTAAAGGCAGTCAAAATGGACGAGATTTCACAGGGACTCCATGTGTCGAAGCGCACAGTCTATGAAATTTTCGGCGACAAGGAAGAATTGCTTCTCGCGGGAATGAAAATGCAGCAGGACGAGATGAAGGCTGATATAGAGAGGTTCGCACGTGCGCATGCGCGAAATGTGATAGATGTTATCAGCTATGTCTATCGTAGGCAGATGGAACGGAACCAGCAGGTGGGAGTGGTTTTCTATGAGGAAATCCATAAGATGCCTCGTGTTGTGAAGTTTCTGAAAGAGTCGCATGGCAAGGAGCATGATGATAGCTTGCGGTTCTTCAATGCAGGTATCGAAGAAGGACTCTTCCGGAGTGATGTGAACTATGAGGTGATGATGGAAGTGGCAAATCTCTGTATGGATGGCATCATGCACAAGCAGCTATACAAAACTTTCTCTATGCAGCAGCTTTTCGACAATTACTTCCTCATCATGATACGTGGTTTCTGCACCGAACGAGGACTCCTTTTGCTCGACAGGGCTTTGGCAATGACAGATTAAGCTTTTAGAAAATGTGATTGCTCACGTTGGCGAGGACGCAATAAGTATTATGCTGCCTCCTCGTCTATGCTTATGGTTTGTAAATCCATCTTAGAATGGCATTGACCAACCTTATGTTAAAGCGAAACCATCGGAACTTAGCCACGGGCTTCCCCCCGAAGCTGCGGATGAAGTCGCGAAAGGGGTTTCGTTTCCATGGTAGGCCCACATCCATGAAGTGAAGGTGTGCATAACCTTGCTCGTAGGCATAGCTGATGGCGTTCCATACAATCATTGTGTCGGGGTGCAACAAGCGAAAGCTCTTGCGCTTGGAAGCTAGGTGCCATAGGTAGGCATCTTGCTGGCAAAGGGCAAGGGTGCATCCGCCCAAAAGTTTTTTCCCATAAGTGGCAATGAATACTTTAGCTTCGCTGCTTTGACTTATTTCCTCGAAGTATTCTCTTGGTGGTACATATCGGCGAGGTTTCAGACGATAGAAATCTTTGTATAGTTTGTAGAATCTTCCCACCTCGTCTCTTTTTCTTGTGATATGGCATTCCAATCCTCTTCTCTTTCCTGCCTCGATATGCTGTCTGGCACGGTTGGTAAGTCGTTCGCTTGGTGCTTTGCTGTGCAATGAGTTATATACTTCTTGCCAGGCTATCGGAAAGTAGCCGGCACGTCTGAAATAGCGATAGCCGAACATCTTCTTTTGAATTTCAGAGAACTCCACATACAAGCAGTGCATGTGGTTCAGCTCACGTGTTAGGGCATGTAGTAATAGCGGAAATAAGGCATCGGCAGTGGCTGCGTCGAGATAAGCTCCTTCTCCGTGCGCGTGCGCGTGCGTATAAATAAAAGGTGGAAAGATGATGCGGTGGCGGTGTATCACTGCAAGCATCTGTCCTACGACTTCTCCTTGCCTGGTGATGGCTACCGCCATTATTGGGGTATCGCTTGGCACTCGTTCGCTGATTTGGAAGAGTTCCAAACTATGGAAGAAATTGCCTTCTAAGAGCTGTGGAAGGCATTCGCTTTTTGTATATATCTTGATGTCGTATTCGTTTGCCATATTCTACTTGCTTACTATATACTTATCCTTACGCCTTGCAAAAATAATAAATTAATTATAAAAAAAAGACTTTTCTGCCATCATATCGCCCTTTTTTAGTATTTTTGCACTTTAGCAGAGTCCGTTTGGCAAAAACAAGCGGTTTTGATAACATAATAAGGATATAGATGACTATGAAGATTATATTGATAGGAGCAGGAAATCTGGCTACACATCTAGGAAAGGCGATATTCGAGGCAGGACATGATGTGGTGCAGGTGTTTAGTCGCACAATGCAGTCGGCTTCTGTGTTGGCTTCCCAGCTGGGGGCGCAACCTGTCACGGAGATAACAAGTGTGCGTGATGATGCAGATATGTATATATTCTCCGTAAAGGATAGTGCACTAGCCGAGTTGGTGCCTCGTGTGTGTAAAAAAAACGAAAATCAGGTGTTCTTGCATACGGCGGGTTCCATTCCAATGTCGATGTTTCGAGGTATGGCGTTGCATTATGGAGTTCTGTATCCGATGCAGACTTTCTCCAAGCAGAGAGAGGTTGACTTCCTGAAGATTCCTTGTTTCGTGGAGGCTAATGATGAGTTTGCTCTGCGGCAGATAGGCGACTTGGCGCATCAAGTGAGTCAGCGTGTCTATCAATTGTCTAGTGAAGACCGCAGATACTTACATCTCTCTGCTGTGTTTGCGTGTAACTTCGTTAATCACTGCTATGCAATAAGCCAAGACATTCTGCAGGAACGTGGCATTCCTTTCGATGTGATGCTGCCGCTCATCGACGAGACGGCGGCTAAGGTGCATGAACTTAGTCCGATGGATGCACAGACGGGACCTGCTGTGAGATATGACACAAATGTCATTAGGGCGCAAGGTGCTCTGCTCAAAGCAAATCCTATCGTGAAGGATATCTACGACAGGATGAGTATGAGCATCCATCAAATGCAAAATTCGAAAAAAGAAAGAAACAAATGATTGATTACGATTTAAAGAAAATAAAGACTATCGTCTTCGATGTGGATGGTGTGCTCTCGCGGCAAACTATTACATTATCAAGTACGGGCGAACCGCTCCGCACTGTGAACATCAAGGATGGGTACGCTATCCAGTTGGCCCAGAAAGTGGGCTTGCGCATCGTTATCCTCACGGGCGGCATGACCGAGGCAATACGCAAGAGATATGAGGGACTTGGAGTGGAGGACATCTATATGGGATGTACCGTGAAAATCAAGACTTACGATGAATTTCTCGCGAAATATCAGATTGCCGACGAGGAGGTGATTTATGTGGGTGATGATATTCCCGATTTTGAAGTGATGAACCGTTGTGGATGTCCTTGTTGTCCTGCCGATGCTTGCTCCGACATCAAGAAAATCTCGCGCTATGTTTCTTCTTTTAATGGTGGTGACGGAGTAGGGCGAGATGTCGTTGAGCAGGTGCTGCGTGCTCAGGGACACTGGCTTTCCGGTGCCAAGGCCTTCGGATGGTAACATCTTGTGTGCCCAAAAATACTAGGTTAAAATGGAAAAGCTATATATTATATATAATGTTTTATAATATTATAATTTGCGTCATATTATATTTATTAAGGTAAAAAGAATAAAAACAGACAAATGAAATACAAGATAATTTTGGCGAGCAATTCGCCACGTCGCAGAGAGTTGTTGGCCGGATTGGACATTAATTTCGAAGTCAAGGTAATCGATGGCATTGACGAGAGCTTCCCAGACGACTTGGATGCCTATCTGGTGGCGGAATACATCGCGCAAAAGAAGGCGGAGGCTTACCATTCTATGTTGGAAGAAGGCAAGGACTTGCTCATCCTCACAGCCGACACGGTGGTCATCGCTCCTACTGCTGGTGAACAAAACGATCAGGATGGACTGGGCGTTATCCTTGGAAAACCGAAAAACGCTGATGAGGCCGTCGGTATGCTCAAGATGTTGAGTGGAAAGACACATCATGTGGTTACGGGAGTATGTCTCACAACTCGTGAACAGCAGCGTAAGTTCTCTGTATCTACCGAGGTGAGCTTCAAGGAATTCAGCGATTGGGAAATCAATTATTACATCACCCATTATAAGCCGTTCGACAAGGCGGGAGCCTATGGCATCCAGGAATGGATAGGCTATATCGGATGTACGGGACTCAACGGAAGTTACTATAACGTGATGGGATTGCCTGTACAGCGTATCTATGAGGAAATGCTTAAAATGTCGGAGTGATTTGTAAGCAAACGAGGCACTTTGCTGACAAAAAGAGAGGAAATTTAGATTTTTTAAAATTAAATATTCCCCTATGTCACAAATTATGGCTATCTTTGTGCGTTTTATGTAACTAACAAGGATTATGACAGAGAAAAATCAAGCCAAGGTACGCGAAATCTTGGACCATTATCTGGAGTGCAATCATCACCGCAAAACTCCAGAGAGATATGCTATCCTAGAGGCGGTGTATAGTATCGAGGGGCACTTCACACTAGAGGAACTAGATGCCGAGCTGGCTAGGAGAAACTTCCGAGTGAGCAGAGCCACGCTCTATAACACAATGCACCTCTTCATCGAGCTTCGGCTTGTCATGAAGCATAGCCTAGTGGATGGACCGAAATATGAGGCGTGCTGTTTCGGGGATGGGCATATCCACCAGGTATGCTCGATGTGTGGTTCTGTGACCGAAATCAATGCACCTGCAGTTACGGCTGCCATCAACGACATCAAGCTGTCTAGGTTTCGCAAGGATGCCTATGCACTCTATATCTACGGCGTATGCAGCGCATGCCAAGCTAAAATTACGCGTAGAAAAACGATAAATAACAAATAACTATTATATAGTAAGATATGAACACAGGTAAAGTAGATGTCCTGCTCGGTTTGCAGTGGGGCGATGAAGGTAAAGGTAAGGTGGTCGATGTCTTGACCCCTAAGTATGATGTCGTTGCTCGATTCCAGGGTGGTCCTAATGCGGGTCATACCTTAGAGTTCGAAGGCGAGAAATACGTGCTTCGCTCCATCCCTTCGGGTATCTTCCAGGGTGGTAAGGTGAACATCATCGGTAATGGCGTAGTGCTGGCTCCAGACCTCTTTATGGGCGAGGCCAAGGATTTGGAGAAGAGTGGACACGACCTCAAGAGTCGCCTTTATATCTCTAAGAAAGCGCATCTCATCATGCCTACACACCGTGTGCTCGACGCAGCCATCGAGGCAAGCAAGGGCAAAAATAAAGTGGGAACTACTGGCAAGGGTATCGGACCTACCTACACCGACAAAGTGAGCCGTACAGGTCTTCGTGTAGGCGACATCCTTGACCATTTTGAGGAGAAATATGCGGCGCACAAGGCTGCTCATCTTAAGCAGATTGCCGCTCTGGGCTATACGGACTTCGACATCACCGAGGTAGAGAAGACATGGATGGAAGGCATCGAATACTTGAAGCAGTTCAAGCTCATCGACAGCGAGGTTGAAATCAACAAGGTGCTCCGTTCTGGAAAAGATATCCTCTGCGAGGGCGCACAGGGTACCATGCTCGATGTAGATTTCGGCTCTTATCCTTTCGTTACCTCTTCTAACACCATCTGTGCCGGCGCATGCATCGGCTTGGGCATCGGTCCTAACCGCATTGGCAATGTGTACGGTATCATGAAGGCTTACTGTACACGTGTGGGTGCGGGTCCTTTCCCAACAGAGCTGTTCGACGAGACAGGAGCAAAGATCCGTGACCTCGGTCATGAGTATGGTGCCGTTACTGGTCGTGAGCGCCGTTGTGGCTGGTGCGACCTCGTACAGCTCAAATACTCCGTGATGGTGAACGGTGTTACAGAGCTTATCATGATGAAGAGTGATGTGCTCGATGGCTTTGATACCGTCAAGGCATGTGTGGCTTATAAGTTGAAGGACGGAACTGTTACCACCGACTTCCCATACGAAATCGACGACGTGGAACCTGTTTATAAGGAGTTCAAGGGCTGGAAGACAGATATGACTAAGTTTACTTCCGAGGATCAGTTCCCACAGGAATTCAAGGATTATATCGCCTTTGTGGAAGACTTCCTGGAGACCAAGATAGGCATCATCTCTATCGGTCCAGATCGTGAGCAGACCATCGTCAGAAAATAAAAAATCAGAAATAAAAATTAATAAATGAGCATGTTTCCTTATTTCGTTAGGGAAACGTGCAAATTTATTATTTCTAAATTATCAATTATACATTGAAATTAAATATGGCTCAGAAACCAAGTATTCCAAAGGGCACCAGAGACTTCGGTCCTGTTGAAATGGCGAAGCGCAATTACATCTTCAATACCATTAAGGATGTGTATGCCCTTTATGGATTCCAGCAGATTGAGACCCCTGCCATGGAAACCCTTCATACCTTGATGGGCAAGTATGGTGAGGAGGGTGATAAGCTGCTCTTCAAAATATTGAACTCAGGAGATTATATGAACAAGATAACCGACGAGGATATTCATTCTCTCGGTTCTCTTAAACTGGCTGCCAAACTCTGTGAGAAAGGATTGCGCTACGACCTCACTGTGCCTTTTGCACGTTATGTGGTGCAACACCGAGAGGAATTGCAGTTGCCTTTTAAACGCTATCAAATTCAGCCTGTTTGGCGTGCAGACCGTCCTCAGAAGGGACGCTATCGTGAGTTCTATCAGTGTGATGCAGACGTGGTGGGTTCTGACTCCCTCCTCAACGAGGTGGAGTTAATGCAGATTGTGGATACTGTCTTCACCAAGTTTGGTGTGCGTGTATGCATCAAAATCAACAACCGCAAGATACTTTCTGGTATCGCTGAGGTTATAGGCGAAGCAGAGAAAATCGTTGACATAACCGTGGCTATTGACAAACTTGACAAGATAGGGCTCGACAATGTGAACGAGGAGCTTCGCGAGGATGGTATTTCCGAGGAGGCTATCGAAAAATTGCAGCCAATCATCTCGCTCTCGGGTACTAACGATGAGAAACTTGAAGTGATTTCCAAGGTGCTAGAAAGTTCAGAGACAGGTTTGAAGGGTGTGGAGGAAACCAAGTTCATCCTTGATACGCTGAAATCTGTGGGGTTGAATAATGAGATAGAACTTGACCTCACTTTGGCTCGTGGTTTGAACTACTATACAGGTGCCATCTTCGAGGTGAAGGCGCTTGATACACCTATGGGCAGTATCACGGGTGGTGGCCGCTATGACAACCTCACAGGTATCTTCGGACTTCCTGGATTGAGTGGTGTGGGCATCAGTTTTGGTGCCGATCGCATCTACGATGTGCTCAATGCACTTGACCTTTATCCAAAGGAAGCTGTTAATGCCACCCAGGTGCTCTTCATCAATTTCGGCGAGAAGGAGACTGCCTATTGTTTGCCTATCGTTAGCGCAGTTCGCAAAGCTGGCGTCCGTTCTGAAATCTTCCCAGACAAGGCAAAGATGAAGAAGCAGATGAGTTATGCCAATGCTAAGCAGATTCCGTTTGTAGCTCTCGCAGGTGAGAATGAGATGGAGCATGGCAAGGTCACTCTTAAGAATATGGAGACGGGTGAGCAGACCTTGGTTACAACCGAGGAGCTCATCGCTACAGTGAAATAACAAATTTTATAATCATAATTTAAGTAGGAAGTGTCCTACTATGGCATTTATCCGTCCTTTACCATTTTGAAGTATGTGAATGTTTCAGATGGTAAGGACGTTTTTATTTCCCAAAAACAACTAGTATCGACAATCAAGTATTAAAACAAATTATAATATGAAGAAATTCTTTTCATTTGTAGGCATAGCCCTCTTTGCGCTCTTGATGACATCGAGCAGCAAGAAAACTACCATTTTCGTGATAGGAGACTCTACCGCTGCAGAAAAGGGTGGATATAAGAATAATCCCGAACGAGGTTGGGGCATGGTGCTCCAAGGCTGTTTCGACGACCAAATCATTGTGGATAACCACGCCGTCAACGGCAGAAGCTCCAAGAGTTTCCTCGATGAGGGGCGATGGCAGAAGGTGCTTGACAAGCTGCAGCCTGGCGACTATGTGCTCATCCAGTTTGGTCATAATGACGAGAAGCATTTTCCAGATCGTTATACCGAACCAGGAGGAACCTTCGATGCCCATCTCGCCAAGTACGTGAACGAGACTCGCCAGAAAGGTGGAATCCCTGTGCTCCTCAATAGCGTGGTGCGTCGTTGCTTCTTTTCCGCCAATCTCAAGAACGAAGATGACGAGAAATTGCGCAGCAAAGTTTATGGCGGTGACGAGCCTATCAATAGCGATACCCTCATTGATACCCATGGAGCTTATGTCGTGGCTCCTCGTAAGGTAGCGAAGGCTCTCAATGTGCCATTCGTGGATGCCACTCGTATCACACACGACATCGAGACCCAGATGGGCATCGAGGGAAGTCGAAAGTTGCATATGTGGTTCAAACCGGGTGAGAACCCACAGGTTCCAAAAGGAAAACAAGACAACACTCACTACAATGTGTATGGAGCGCACGTAGTGGCCAATGCCCTGGCGGATGCCTTGGCAGAGCAAGTGCCAGAATTGAAAAAGCATGTGCGTCATTATGAATATGTGGTAAGTGCGCAGGGTAGGGGCAACTTCATGTCTCTTCAAGAGGCTGTAGATGCTGTGCCAAAAGGACAGGCTGCAATTATCCTCGTGCTAGATGGAAAATGGCAGAAGCCATCTATAGCAAAGAATAAAAATGTAAAAATATTATATAGAAAATAAACTTTGTGAAGTAGGCATGAGGTGATTCTATCATCTCATGCTTTTTGCTATAATGATCTGTTATCTTATAATTCTGTTATAAATTGACCAGTTATTAGATGCTTTTTGTTATAATAATAAGTAGGTATCTGTAAAACCCCCATTTTTAGGTATTGCATGGTTGCGGAAAATGTTGTACCTTTGCACCCGTAAACAAGAAGGTATTCTTATGATTGCCTTTGGTTGTGGTATATGTGAAAAGACATACATAAATGAGGGTCGTAAGAGTACGGCTTGTGCTATTTGAAACTGTTTAGATAAAATAGAATTAGATTGAGAATTTATATAAGAAATCTTGTTCGCTAATAGAAATAAAATTCATAATGTTTTTGTATAATTTGCTGAAGCCTGTCCGTGAGGATGGGCTTCTTGCATTTTTGGGGCGCCAGGGTGTAATGTTTTCCTCGCAAGGGCATAATAATATTGCTTACGCAAGGAAAATATTGTATCCTTGCGAGGAAAACATAAACGGGAGGTAAGAGGTAATGGGATTATTCTTTCAGCAGATCGTCGAGGAAGCTGTCTAGGTCGTGGTCAAGACCTTCCATCAAGTCACCCCCAACAATGATTGTATCATCATCGGCAAGATATAGTTCGCCAAGGTTCTCCTTGTCATCGTCTTCTAGTACAAAACTATAAGGTTTCAGTATGCCTAGATTATCGACGGTTTCAGAGTTCTTGCGCAGTGTATCACGCAAAATCTTAGCCACTTCGTCATAGAAGTTCTCTTCCTTGTTATCTATCCATTGCTCTACCACGCAGCGGGTGATTTCTTTGTCATCGTCGTCGAAGGCCAGAAGCTCACCGCTGTCTTGCGAAACTCTTACGTGGATGTCGGTCAGCACGCTGTTTTCTTCTTCGGAAGATTGTGCTGGAAACTTTTGGGCTACTTTTCTGATAAAGCGCTCAATTTGCTGAATTGTCTGTTCCGTTATTTCCATAATCTTAGTTTTTGGTGCCTAGGCTTTTTCGAGCTTTGGCTTTTTCTCTGTATGCAAAGGTACATAAAAAAATGGTATAAACAAAGAAGAAGCGTAGAAAATTACAAAAATGTATTATTTATTGTTGTTTTCCTATGATTTGGACTGCATTATGTAATGGAAATGAAAAATAGCAAACGTTTACGTTTCTTTTACACAAATAAGTTGGGATTTTTGTTTGTCATTTGTAAATAATGTGTTATCTTTGCAAATAAAATAAGAATTGGCAACTCTACTTTGCAATATAGGTGTCTTGAAGGATGCTTCTTCCTAGTGCGGAAAGAGTTGTTTTTAAGTTATGAATGATATTACTAATGAGTAACAAGATTAAACATATTGGTGTTGTTGATGGAGTGGAAGATGGGTGCGTGTGTGTACGCATCTTGCAATCTTCAGCTTGTAGTGGCTGTAAGGTGGCTTCTCATTGCAACGCGGCGGAAACGAAGGAAAAAATCATCGAGGTGATGGATGTGAAGGCTTCCTCTTATCATGTGGGTGACCGTGTGATAGTGATTGCTGATGCTGCGGTAGGCTTTCGTGCCAGTCTTTATGCTTATCTCATTCCTTTGGCTTTGATGGTAGGTACATTGGTGGCGGTGATAGCTGTGAGTCATTCCGAGGGTATGGCAGCGTTGTTGTCCTTGGGAGTGCTTATACCTTATTATATTGTGCTCTATCTCCTGAGAGAGAAACTTAAAAATAAACTGAACTTCAGCGTTTCTAAGAGTTGAATTTGAGCTTATTTCTAGAAAGGGAATATTAATAAAATAATAAATACAAATAATTATGAATTTCATTTTGATTGCAGTCTTGGTGCTCGGTGCCATCGCCCTCGTTGCGGCTTTGGTGCTTTTCGGAGTATCCAAGAAGTTTGCCGTCAAAGAGGACCCTCGGTTAGGACAGGTAAGTGAATTGCTGCCTGGTGCCAACTGCGGAGGCTGTGGCTTTGCTGGATGTTCTGGTATGGCTGCAGCTTTGGTTAAGGGTGCTGATGCCGGTAGCATCGATGGACTGATGTGTCCTGTTGGTGGTGCCGACGTGATGGGCAAAGTGGCTGACCTCCTTGGAATGGCTGTGGCTAACACAGAGGCTAAGGTGGCAGTGGTGCGTTGTAATGGCTCTTGCGAGCATCGTCCTCGCATTGCCGAGTATGATGGATTGCACACTTGTGCAGCCATGAATTCTTGTGGAGCTGGTGAAACAGGCTGCGGATTCGGCTGTTTGGGGTGTGGTGATTGTGTGGCAGCTTGCTCGTTTGGGGCCATTGCCATCAATCCTGAGACAGGACTTCCTGAGGTTGATGAGGAGAAATGTACGGGTTGTGGTTCTTGCTCTAAAGTTTGCCCTCGTCATATCATTGAGCTACGCAAGAAGGGACCTAAAGGTAGGAGAGTGTATGTGCAGTGTGTCAATAAAGACAAGGGAGCCATTGCTAAAAAGTCTTGTAGCGTAGCTTGCATTGGATGCGGTAAGTGCCAGAAAGTCTGCAAATTTGAGGCGATTACTATCGAAAACAACGTAGCTTATGTTGATTTCAACAAGTGCCGTATGTGTACCAAGTGTGTGGACGAGTGTCCTACGGGCGCTCTTGTGAAAGTAAATTTCCCAGTAAAGAAAGTTAAGTCTGCTGTAGAGGCTGCCCCAAAGGCAGAAGCCCCTGTAGCTGCTGCAGCCGATAAGGTAGAAAAGAAGGAGGTACAAGCATGAATTTGAGAACATTTAGAATAGGTGGAGTTCATCCGGAAGAGAATAAGATTACAGCCGAGATGGCTACCCAAGTGGCAGCTTTGCCAAAACAGGCGATATTCCCACTTGGCCAGCATATTGGTGCTCCCGCTAAGCCTGTGGTAGCCAAAGGCGACAAAGTGAAGGTGGGTACTTTGATAGCTGAGGCTGGTGGCTTTGTTAGTGCTCCTATTTATAGTTCTGTTTCAGGAACTGTTTTTAAAGTGGATACATCTATTGATGCCACTGGCTACCGCAAGCCTTGCATCATCATCAATGTGGATGATGCAGACGAATGGGAAGAGAACATCGACCGTTCTGACAAGCTTGAAACAGTGGAAGCTCATCCTGAGTTGACTCCAGAGGAAATCGTGAATCGTATCAAGGTGGCGGGCGTCACAGGAATGGGTGGTGCTGGTTTCCCTACATTTATCAAGCTTTGTCCTCCTCCTGGTGCAAAGGTGGAGTGTGTCATCATCAATGGTGTGGAGTGTGAACCTTATATCACTGCTGACTACCGATTGATGATGGAGCATGCCGATGAGATTCTTGTGGGCTTGAACCTTCTGATGAAGGCTGCCAAGGTAGAAAAAGGATACATTGGCATCGAAGACAACAAACCAGCGGCTATCAAACTCTTCGAGGAGAAGACAGCTGCCGACAGCCGCATCGAGATTGTGCCGTTGGCCAAGAAATACCCTCAAGGAGGTGAGAAGCAGTTGGTTGATGCTGTGATTCGTCGTCAGGTTCCAGCTCCTCCTGCCATCCCAGTCAACGTTGGAGCAATCGTTCAGAATGTAGGTACTGCTTTTGCTGTATATCAGGCCGTTATGAAACATAAACCTCTTTTCGAGCGTTATACCACCGTGACAGGTAAACAAGTGAAGAATCCTGGTAATTTCTTGGTACGTATGGGCACACCTTTTTCTCAGATGATTGAGGCTTGTGGTGGATTGCCAGAGGGCGACAATAAGGTTTTGGCAGGTGGTCCAATGATGGGAAAAGCCGTGCTTAGCCTAGATGTGCCAGTTACTAAAGGTACAAACTCCATCACCGTGTTGTCGGGGGCTGATGCACATCGCAAGAAAGTTCAGCCTTGCATACGGTGTGCCAAATGTGTAGAAGCCTGTCCGATGGGCTTGGAACCTTACCTGCTCGCAACTCTGAGCGTGGTGAAGGATTATGAGCGCCTTGAGGCAGAGGATGTAACCTCTTGCATTGCTTGTGGTTCGTGCCAGTTCACCTGTCCTTCTCATCGTCCGATTCTCGATAATATCATCGGTGGAAAGGCGGCAGTTATGGGTATCATCAAGGCTCGTAACGCCAAGAAGTAATTCATTTCGAAATACATTGATTAAGTAAAATGAGTAAATTAATAGTTTCATTATCGCCACATGCCCATGGTACAGAGAGTGTTGAAAAGAACATGTATGGAGTTATAGTAGCTTTAGTTCCTGCTATTCTTGCCTCTGTATATTTCTTTGGACTGGGTTCGGCAGTGGTTCTGCTAGCTTCAGTGGCAGCCTGCGTCTTCTTCGAGTGGGCTATAACAAAATATCTCTTAAAGGAGGAGCCTTCCTTGGCAGATGGCTCTGCCATCATCACTGGTCTTTTGCTCGGTATGAACTTGCCTAGCAACCTTCCCCTTTGGATAGTTTTTATAGGTGCGTTGTTTGCCATCGGAGTAGGCAAGATGTCATTCGGTGGATTGGGAAACAACCCATTTAACCCTGCGTTGGTGGGGCGTTGTTTCTTGCTCGTTAGCTTTCCTGCCCAGATGACTTCATGGCCTGTGGCAGGACAGTTGTTGAGTTATACGGATGCGACCACTGCGGCTACTCCTCTTGCCATTATGAAGACTGCCATCAAGACGGGGGATGCTTCTTTATTGAACCAGTTGCCTGATGGATTGAGTCTTTTCTTTGGTACTACTGGCAATGGCTTTGCGGCAGGTACCACAGGTGAAGTTTGTGCTTTCGCACTGCTGCTCGGCTTGGCATATATGCTTTGGAAGAAAGTCATTACTTGGCATATTCCAGTAAGTATTATAGCTACTGTCTTTGTTTTCAGTGGTTTGATGCATTTGGCTAATCCAATCTATGCCAATCCGTTTACGGTTGTTTTTAGTGGCGGCTTAATGCTGGGAGCTATTTTCATGGCCACAGATTATGTCACTTCGCCAATGACCCACAAAGGGATGCTCATATATGGCGTATGTATCGGTCTGTTGACCGTGGTAATCCGCAACTGGGGTAGTTATCCTGAAGGTATGTCGTTCGCCATTCTCATTATGAATGCGTTCACGCCTCTTATTAACACATACGTTAAACCAAAGCGCTTCGGTGAGAAGCCTGCAAAGAAATAAGGAGGATAGAAGACATGCAGAAATTAGAATCATCTTTAAAAAACATGGTTGTTGTGCTGGTAGGCGTGGCTCTCATTGTGGGAGCTGTGTTGGCTTACATCAATCATCTTACCTCTGGTCCTATTGCCGACAAGGCTGCACTGAGCTTGGCAACTGGTATAAAGAATGTAATGGGCACCGATAATCTTCAGGTGGCAGAGCCTAAAGAGATAAAGCAAGTCATCGATGGAAAAGAGGCTTCCTTTGTGCTTCATAAGTGCTCAGACGCTAGTGGCAAGTCATTGGGTGCTGCAGTAGAGAGTACGACGAGTGGCTTCGGTGGTGACTTGAAGGTGCTAGTAGGTTTTGATACCGAAGGCAACATTCTAGGCTATACCATACTTCAGTCTTCGGAGACACCAGGTTTGGGAGCTAAGGCTGCCACTTGGTTCCAAAAAGACGGTAAAGGCAGCGTTATAGGCAAGAGCCCCAAGGAAGGCGACCTACACGTGAGCAAGGATGACAAGAATGGCAATGCCGTGGATGCCATTACGGCTTCTACCATAACTAGCCGTGCCTTCCTCAAGGCCATCAACCAGGCTTACCAGTCATACGTAGGCAAGCAAGTGGATGGAGAAAGTGGTGCCACCAAGCAGGTGGAAGATAAAGACAAATCCACCAAAGTAGAACCAAACAATAAGAAATGATAAGCCAATATGAGTAATATTAAAATTTTAATGAACGGACTCATCAAGGAGAACCCTACCTTTGTGTTGCTCCTCGGAATGTGTCCTACCTTGGCTACCACCACGAGTGCCATCAATGGTCTCTCCATGGGATTGGCAACAATGGCGGTGCTGATTTGTACCAATTTCGTGATTTCTTGCATCAAGAAGATAACTCCCGATATGGTACGTATTCCGGTCTTTATTGTTGTAATTGCGGCTTTCGTAACCATCCTGCAAATGCTGATGAGCGCTTATGCTCCAGACAGTATCAACCAGGCCTTGGGTATTTATATTCCTTTGATTGTAGTAAACTGCATCATCCTCGGACGTGCAGAGAGCTTCGCCGCCAAGAATACTCCTGTGGCTAGTTTGATGGACGGTTTGGGCTGCGGTTTGGGTTTCACCTTGGCTCTTACATTGTTAGGTTGTGTGCGAGAGTTGCTGGGTGCTGGTAGTATTTTCGGTATAACCTTGATGCCAGAGACCACCAATGTCTTGGTGTTCATTTTGCCTCCAGGTGCATTCCTCACCTTAGGATATTTGATTGCTATATTTAATAAGTTAAAGAAATAATATGGAGTATTTATTGATATTTATCTCTGCGATATTCGTTAATAATATCGTGTTGTCGCAGTTTCTGGGTATCTGCCCATTTCTGGGTGTATCTAAGAAGATAGATACAGCCATCGGTATGGGAGGAGCCATTGCCTTTGTCCTGACTTTGGCAACCATTATAACCTGGTGTGTTCAGAAGTTTGTGCTTGATCCTTTTGGGTTGCAGTATCTTCAAACTTTGGCGTTTATCCTTGTGATTGCAGCTTTGGTGCAGATGGTGGAGATTATCTTAAAGAAGGTTTCTCCTGCTCTTTATCAGGCTCTAGGTATCTTTTTGCCGTTGATAACAACCAACTGTGCTGTGTTGGGTGTTGCTATATTGGTTATCCAGAAAGATTTCAATCTTTTGGAGAGTGTAGTATATGCTTTCTCTACGGCATTAGGTTTTGCTCTCGCTCTTATAGTCTTTGCTGGCATTCGGGAGCAGCAGGCTTTGGTACGCATTCCTAAAGGGATGCAGGGTATGGCTATTGTCATGGTGACTGCAGCTCTTCTCAGCTTGGCCTTTATGGGCTTTTCTGGGGTAGATAGTGGTCTGAAGGCTCTTTTTGGAATAGAGTAACTTTTGAACAGAATAAACTATAACTTTTAGAACAAAGTACATCTTGGATTATGTGAAGTACAAACTTTGATGTAAACAATCAAAGCCCGTTAATGGTTTTATTGCCATTAACGGGCTTTACTGTTTTTCTGTAAATTGTTTCTACCATCTTTATTTACAGCTATTCCATCCCACTAGTTTGTCTGTTCTATCTCCAGTGCCCCGATAATATACGAGTATATCGTAGCGATTGGATGTTTGATAGAAGTTTCCTTCGCTTTCTATTGGTTTGATATTTCCATCTGCCATCACAAGAAGGTATTGGTAGCTATAGTAGCCTTGTTTCAGTAGCACCGTTGAATGGTAGCTATGGTCGGCATCGTTGTATTCCATACGATATTTGGGTAGGAAGCTATCGTAGGTCCAATTGCCATTCAGATATACCTCTCCATGCTGTTTGTTCGTTTGTAGTCTGAAATGAACAGGGGCGTACTCACATGTGAAGGAATTGTCAATGTTGTCGCTGTTGCGAATATAGAAAGCACCCTTGGCACTTTCGTCATATACGTAGCTTGACCGTGGAAGGTCTGGCATTATATGAACTTGGTACTCTGATCCATCCCATTTGATTTCGTCTATTCTCATAGTAGGATGGTCTAGGTCAAGAATTTCAAATTTTCTGTATTCGTTTCCTGCATCGAAGATGAGTTGTCGGTTATGTCTCCATTGTAAAATGTAGTCATTTATATAGTCTGGTTTGGCATTCCACACAGCATTGTCCCATCTTCCATTTTGTAATACGACAGTCTTGATTTGCTCGTGGGCATTGCTTACCTTCAAGTTAGCATAATTGATGCTCATAGTCACTTGTTGGTGGCTTCTGTTAACGTCGATGTCTGTATTCGAAGAGTATCCGATACTTACTTCTATTTTAGGATCTACAACCATAAAATAGGCAGCGAGAATGTTTCCCTGGCTTTCGTCGCTCTCGTCATACACCGTAAGCTTGTAGTTGCCGCTTTGTGTAATTTGGCAATGCTCATTTGGAATAGTGAGATGATAGTGGGTATAGAGATGATTGGTGTTGATCGAAGGCTCAATGTCATCGATAGCTTGGTCTCCATTGAATCCTTTCAGATAATCCGTTTCAAATAGCCCTTCGGATATTTTCCAGTTGGCATCGCAATGCTCTATCTTGTAGGTATAGCGATGGTAATCGTGCGTCATGTCATCAAAATCTATGTGGATAGGAGTGCCACCGATTTGTGTGATAGGCAATGATTGCCAATTGTCGCCCGTTACTACTTGGAGGGAGGCAATGCGCTGACTGAATATTTCGTGTCGCTGTGCTTGAGAGGGCATAGCGGCGCATATATGGATGAGATATGTTAGCAATATTTTTTTCATATTTGCAAAGTTACGGTAAAATAGGGAGATAACCAAACTTGTGGGCAAAAAAATAACTTGCAGTAGTCTAAAAGAGACTAAATGCAAGCTTTACAACAATTACTAACTTATGAAAACACTAAATGTAGTCGATAGGGGAATCGAACCCCTATGCCAAGATTGAGAATCTTGTATCCTAACCATTAGATGAATCGACCAACTTTGCAATCTCGAATTCTGCTTGCGGAAGGTGGGGGATTCGAACCCCCGGTACGGTAATCCCGCACGTCAGTTTAGCAAACTGGTGGTTTCAGCCACTCACCCAACCTTCCAGTCGGATTCAGTTACCGAATCGACAAGCATCATTCTCAAATGCGAGTGCAAAGGTACTACTTTTTTTTGGTTCCACCAAATATTCTAATAACTTTTTTCAAAATATTTTAGCTTGTGGTTGAATACGCTTTGCTATTCATTGTTTTGTCGAAACGTATAGATAAAAAAATAACTTGCAGTAGTCTTAGTAAGACTAAATGCAAGCTTATCAACAATAACTAATACATGAAAAACACATTGTAGTCGATAGGGGAATCGA